>CALJLX010000086.1 GCA_937982495.1 uncultured Desulfuromonas sp. | reverse complement strand
TCGTCGCCGGGTTGGAGTTGACCAGGACGATGGAGTAACCGAGTTTGCGCAGGGCTTTACAGGCCTGGGTGCCGGAATAGTCGAATTCGCAGGCCTGGCCGATGATGATCGGGCCGGAGCCGATAATGAGCACCTTTTTTACGTCGTCGCGTCGCGCCATTGGGACCTCCTTGAAAAACACGCCAGTGTGTCTCTGTTCAACGGGGTAATATCGCAGAGTTCACCGCTCGGCGCAACCGTATTAACGCGGCGAAAATGCCTGGCTGGAAAAAAGAAAGGTAGATTTGCTGCGCGAGGCCGGCGTCCGCTACCGACTACCGACCTCCTCGTGCAAAACGACGGCACTCAATGATTGCGATAATAACGCAAGAGCCCGAGGGCTTACGGCTCCTCGGGCCCTTGCATGCGATGGAACTCAACTCCAGGCAATCTCTTTTGGTGGTTTCGATTTCCGTTGCGGTTGTTTTCGCGGCGTTTCGCCAAACGAAGCCGCCAGCACGTTCCGCAACTTGAAATGCCGGATCATCTGACGCAAATCTTCGGATTGGCCGGAGAGCTCCTCCGACGCCGACGCGCTCTGCTCCGCCAGGGCGGTGTTTTGCTGCGTCACACTGTCGATCTGACGCAAACCCATGTTGACCTGGGCGATCCCCTGGGCCTGTTCGTTGGAAGAATCGGAAATATCGCTGATCAGTTCCGTGACCTTGCTGATTTGCGCGACGATTTCACCCAGCGCGGCGGCGGTACAATCGGCGATCTCCGCGCCACCCGCGGCCTTGGAGACCGAACCGGCAATCAACTCCGAGGTTTCGCTGGCCGCCTTGGCACTGCGCGCGGCAAGATTGCGCACCTCCTCCGCCACCACCGCGAAGCCCTTGCCATGCTGTCCGGCGCGGGCCGCCTCGACTGCGGCGTTCAACGCCAGCAGGTTGGTCTGAAAAGCGATTTCGTCGATCGTCTTGATGATCTTGGAAATGTTCTGGCTCGATGCGTTGATGTCGGCCATGGCGGCGATCATCCGCTGCATCTGCATATTGCCATTTTCGGCGGAGGCGCGGGCCTGCGCCGCCAAACGGTTGGCCTGCGAGGCGTTTTCGGCAGCCTGCCGGGTCTGGGTTCCCATCTCGTCCATGGACGCGGTAATTTCTTCGAGGGAACTGGCCTGGGTGGTGGCCCCTTCGGAAAGGGACTGGCTTGAAGCCGCCACTTCGCCGGCACCGATGGCGATCTGGTGGCTGGCTTGGCTGATCTGTTCCATGATCCGGTTGAGCGCCTGATTGGTCTCGGTAAGCGGCTCCTTGATCAGACCCCTGGCCTCAAAAGTAAAGTCGCCCTCGGCCAACCTCTGGAAGGCGGTCAAGATTTCGTCTTCGAGGTCGTCAACGAAACCGTCCATGGCCCTGCCGAGTTGCCCCAGTTCGTCGCCGCGGTTCAGCCGCAGACGGGTCTTCAAGTTGCCTTGCTCAAGGTCGTGGAGCATGGCGACGGCGTTGCCGATGGGACGGCTGATGCCGCGGGCAATCAGCAGGGCGACGCCAACGATAGCGACGATGGCGAGAACCGTGATCGCGAAACTACTTTTTTTCAGGCTGGCGACTGCGGCGAAGGCCTCATCTTCCTCGATTTCGCTCATGATGGCAATATCGAGGGGGGGGTAATAGTGGTTGTGAGCCAGGACCATCTTCCCTTCGTGGTTGAGATATTCGAGGTTCTCGCATTTGCCCGGCCCCCGTTCGATCTGGCGATGACCGAAAACCTCCCTGACCCCCTCGGTGTCGATGGTTTTTTTGAAAATGGTCGGCTCGTTCTCGTGGACCAGATTGGAAAGGAGCTGCTTGTCGGCACCGACCAGGAAGGATTCGCCGGTTTGGCCCATGCCGACGCTGTTCCCCATGATCTTCATCAACCCATCGAGATTGCAGGCGACGGCGTAGATGGCCAGCGGCTCGAAGGTATCACGGTCGCGGATAACGTGGGCCATGTGGATGGTCGGCATGTTAACGGTTTTGCAGAAGGTGATGGGGCCGACGTAGAGGTCCTGGCATTTCTCCCCTTTGCGGGTTTTCGCGGCCTGGGCCAGGGCCTCCTTGAACCAAGGCATCTCCTTGACGTTGATGTCGACTCCCATGAGACTGGCGAAGTGATTCCCATCTAGGTCGACCAGTTTCAACTCCGCGTAATCGCCGTGCAAGCGGCTGTTGACCTTAAATTCGTACAGCACCTCCTGGCGGAATTTTTCCATGAGTGCCGGATCGCCGCCGCGCATGGCCTTGGCCGCCTCCACATAGAACGGCTTCAGGGGGACGGTATGAATGTCGTTGACCCGGTCCTCCATCCAGCTTTCGAGAATCTGGGTTTTATATTCGGCGACCGCCGAGAGATTGGCAAACACCTGCTTGCGCATGGAATCGCTGGACTTGTTGACGGAGAGGACGACCAACAGCAACAGCGGAACAACAGCGACCAGCAGAACGGACAACATAAGCTTGGGACCAAGTCTGAGATTTCCGAACATGTCTGCCTCCCTGAAATTAAATTGCGCACGGTTGCGCATGGGGAGGCTTTTTGCAACACTTGGACCACATCTGTGAGTTTTTACTCTTATCGATTAATGGTTTTCCCTGAGCCATAAAGAAATCTCCCGACACCCCTGGATCCGTCATTTAACGGCAGTGCATTCCATTAACGGCGCCATTTGACATATTTTCCCTGGGCGTCTCGCGCACACGGTAAAGAAACAAGCGCTATAAGAATATCGCGCTTCCGTGCTAGCCCCGGCGTAAAGGGAAAATCATGGTCCCGGCCGCGCGCACCGGCGGCCGCGAATCACTCCCCCCCAAACGCCGTCAGCCGGCTCCTGCGGGGGCCGGCTGACGGAAGAAAGCGACATAGAGACATCTGCCATCAGCGACAGTCGTTGACCGCGCTGCGTTTTTCCTCGACCAAGGCGGGGGCGGGGTTGGCGTAGCGGTAGGTTTCCCCTCGGTAGTTCTTGAGCACCACCTCATCCCCCAGGCTTTGCAGGTAATCGGGCAGCAGCGGGATCTTGCCGCCGCCGCCGGGGGCGTCGATGACGTAGGCCGGCACCCCCAACCCCGAGGTGTGGC
>CALJLX010000085.1 GCA_937982495.1 uncultured Desulfuromonas sp. | reverse complement strand
ACGACAAAAGCTATGACGAAGCGCAGCGGGACGAATTTCTGGCCATCATCTACGACAAGACCGAGGTTCTGGAACGACTTATCGACGATCTGCTCGATCTCGGTCGCATTGATTCCGGGCGGATGATCGCCTTGGACAAAGCCCCTTGCGATATCCGGGCACTGGTCGAGTCGGCCGGCCTTTGCTACCGGAAAGAATTTCGCGACCGGCGCATCGAGTTCGACTGGCCGCCGCCCCATCCCGGCAAGATCCAAGCCGATGCGGGGAAAATCGGGCAGGTCATGGAAAACCTGCTCAGCAACGCGGTGAAATTTTCCCGGCCGGGTAGCGCCATCCGGATCAGCGGTTCGCTCACTGCCGGTATCGTGAGGATTCAGGTCCAGGACGAAGGGAAAGGGATGACCGCCGAGCAGTCCGCCCGGGTTTTCGACAAGTTCTATCGCGCCGACAGTTCGGATACGGCCGTGGCAGGCATGGGCCTGGGCACGGCTATCGCCAAGGGGATCGTCGAGGCCCATGGCGGTCACATTGAAGTGGTCAGCGAAGTGGGCAAAGGAACGACGTTTTCCTTCACCCTGCCGGCGACATCCCCGTAACGTCCTCGCAGTTTTGCTCTTTAAGAGAGGCGTCACCTCACCCATGCCCGCGCCACTTCTCGGCGGCGTTGGCGCACTCGCACAAAAAGTACGCCCCGCCTTCATATAAAACATCGAATTTTAACGAATTCCCCACCTCCTCCCAGTTGGGAAAACCCCGCAGTACCAGGGCCTTGCTCAGCCGGTGCGCCAACGCCTCGCAGTGGCCGTTGCCGACGATCAGGTCATAGTCGTCGGCGAGCTGCTCGGCATCCTCCAGGTCGCCGACCAGGACCTTCGCCGCCGGGATTTTTTCCAGTTGCGACGAAGCGACGGTGCTGATGGCGACCCGGACCCTGGCCCCCGCTTCGTGCAGGGTGTGACAGAGCCCGGCCAGATGGTCAGGTTCGCCGACGGCGAGAATCCGGGTCTGGCCGAGGGAAAAATGGCCGTCGAGCATAGCGTCCTGCAAGCGTCGGCGCCAGCGGACGATGGTTTCGGGAGGTTTCTCCCGGCCGGTCTCGGCAAGGAGCCAGGCCGCCAGGGCGTCGGTGCCGGACAACCCGCTCACTTGGTCGAAGTGCCGGTGACGGATGAAGGGATTTTTTCGCTGCAAGGCTTCGGCGCAGCCGCGCATGGAGTCGCCGACGCTCACCACCAGCCCGGCGTCGGCCAGGGTACGAATCTGCTCCACTTCGATGCCGCCGCTGGAGAGGGCCGCTTGTTTTTCGCCGAGATGGCCGTCGAGGGAGGTCGACAGGTCGGGGAGCGCGAGCACGTCAAAACCGAAGGCGGCGATGAACTCCTTGAGCTTCTCCACCTCGATGGGGGTGAGGCCGACATGGGGGAGGAGCACCAGCTTGTCGTCGTCGACGGCGTCGGTGGTTGCGACCAGCTGTTCGATCATCGCCTGGGTGGCCAGCGCCCAGCCGCTTTCCAGCCCCCCTGCGTAATCGGGGGTGTTGACGTAGACCAGCGGAAAGTCGATTTTCGACGCGACGCCGCGCAGATCGTCCCCCTTGGTTTCGGTGAGGCCGGTGCTGTGCAGGCCGATCAGGCTCGGGCTGACCTTGGCGGTGATGTTCTTCACTGCTTCGACGATGCTGGCGTCGCCGCCGTCGAGAATCGCCGTAATGTCGGTGACGGCGGTGGTCTGGATGGCGATCGGCTCGCAGAAGTGGCGGGTGTAGTAGACCTTGGCGAAGCTGGTGCAGCCCATGGCGCCGTGCATCAGCGGCATGCAGCGGTCGACGCCGAGAAAGGCGAGGGTCGCGCCCATCGGCTGGGAGAGCTTGAAGGGGTTGACCTGTAGCGGCTTGTGGGTTTTCATCGTCACTTCTCCCATGGCGCCCTCCTGGCGACGTTCTTGAAGACCGGATTCTCCAGGGCGTTTTTCAGATCCTCGGCGAGATGGAGCAGGCCGGCATAGCCGCCGTAGCTCTTCTTTTTTTCCTGATTGACGTCGGCGAAGGCGATCCCCTTCTTGATCGCCGTGTAGAGGCTGCGCCCCCCGGCGAGCAGCAGCTGGGCGCCGGTCTCGTCAATGATCTTCGCCTGCTCTTGTCCCGGCTTGGTCATCAGCACCGCGTCCGGGCCGAGATATTCCCGAGCCTTCTCCCGATCCGCCTCCGTCGATTTGCCCACCGCCGTCGCCACGACCTCGATGCCGAGATCCTGCAGGGCCGCGGCGATGGACCAGGCCTTGTTGCCGCCGGTGTTGAGCACCGCCTTCTTCCCCCGGAACACCTACCGGTAGGGGGCAAGTCGTTCCTCCAGCTTCGCCGCCTCGTGGACGATCAGCTTTTGTGTGCGTTCGATCAGGTCGGCGTCCCCAAGGGCCTCGGCTATGGCCAGC
>CALJLX010000084.1 GCA_937982495.1 uncultured Desulfuromonas sp. | reverse complement strand
TGCGCGGCGCCGGCGACACCTTCTGGGCCATGTGCATCTCCGTCGCCATGCACTGGCTGCTGCTGCCGGCCCTGTATGTGGCGCTGAAAGTCTTCCATCTGCCCCCGCAGACCGCCTGGCTCGCCCTGATCTTCCTCTTCCTCGCTTTCAGCGCCGTCTTCTACCTGCGCTATCGCGCCGGGCATTGGAAAACCCTGCGGGTGGTGGGGGACAGTTAGCCCTTCCCAAAACAAAACGGCCCCGGAGGAAATTTCCGGGGCCGTTGCGAGAGTTTTGGGGGATCATTTTTCCGTCGGCACCGCCGCCGATTTTCAGCCATGGGCGAGACGCCGATTTCCTCCTCCAGCGGCGCGGTTCCGGTTGTCCTCACGGCCTTGCAACATCCGTTTCACTTCATCCAGCGCATGTCTTTCCGACAGCAGATTGACGATATGCTGATTGAGGCTGATTCCGTCCAACGACGCGGCCTTGGCCAGCTTTTCGTGAAGGGATTTGGGCATCCGCAGGGGAAACTTGCCGCTGTAGTTTTCTTTACGCAGGCTTTCGGGGAGCGGAATGTCCAAGCCGTCCTCGATGGCGGCATGAAGCCATTCCCGCATGGCATCTTCGATCATCTCAAGCGCTTCGGCCTTGGTGTTTCCCACGGACATGCAGCCTTCGAGTTCCTTGACCCGGACGAAAAAGCCGTTTTCGTCGGGAACGATTTCGATGGTGTAGGGCAGGGCCATATACTCGTCAACGGTTCTGTTCATACCATTCCTCAAGATTCAGAAGGTCGATTACCTGGTCGATGTAGGCTTTGTTGACCGGCCGGTTTTTGGAGACGCTGATCGGATAGACTCAGTCAATCCCCCAGAAATGTTTCACTTTTTGCTGTGCCACGTACTTCCCGAAGAGCTGGTAGTTGCCTGTTTCTCTCCGGATTCTTCCGGCGGGAATCGCGGGGTTGATTACTGTTGGACCGGATAGAATCGATTTTCGTAGCTTTCGACCTGTATCGCCAGCACTTTAAGTTCGTCGAACTTGTCCGATCCGGGTTCGGAATCCATCAATTCGCTGATGCGGTTAAGGGCGGTTTGGTATTCTTCTTCGTTTTCGATGACCTTGAGTGTGGTCATGGTATTCTCCATCAGCGCTTTATCTTCAAAAACCGGCAAAGTGAACGGAGGTAACCCGACTCGTGTAAGCGAACTCTGGATCAGCTCGCGCGCATAGGGGTGCAGATTGACGGGGATATTGCGTTTCTTGAAAATCTCGAACAGGTTCTCATTGATTGCATTTTTGATACTGTACAGAAGGTTAAATTGCCATGACATGCTCCATCGAGGCTTGTGGTGATATTGTATATGATATCACCACAAAGAAAAAATTCCCCTCCCGCTGTATTTTCTCCCAATCAACCGCTCTCAAAAGCGAACTCACGTCCCGTTCTCCATTCGGAGCCAGATCCGGCAACAGCGACCCAAAACAAAACTAAGATCGGAAGAGCGTCGTGTAGGGAAAGAGTGTAGATCTCGGTGGTC
>CALJLX010000083.1 GCA_937982495.1 uncultured Desulfuromonas sp. | reverse complement strand
GTGACTTTCTGGCTCATGGCTGTTCTCCTTATTATGCGTATTTGATATCGATGATTTCGTAGATACGCAGTCCCGACGGAACCTTGATACGCACCTCGTCATCGAGTTTGTGGCCAATGAGGGCCTTGCCCACCGGGGAGGTCACCGAGATCTTCCCCTGCTTGAGATCGGCTTCGTCCTCGCCGACAATCTGATAAGTCACTTCCGTGCCGGAATCGACGTCGAAGATGGTCACGGTGGCGCCGAAAACCACCTTGTCGGTATCGAGTTCCGCCGGGTTGATGACCTGGGCGCGGGCGATTTTATCGTTCAGTTCCTTGATGCGACCTTCGATGAAACCCTGACGATCCTTGGCGGCGTCGTACTCGGCGTTTTCCGAGAGATCTCCATGGCCGCGGGCTTCGGCGATGTCCTGAACGACCTTGGGACGATCGACACGAATCAGCTTCTTGAGTTCTTCCTGAAGGCGCTGATAGCCTTCCTGGGTCATGGGTATGGAATGGGACATGGCTGCTTCTCTTTCCTTTTCCAAAAATAGTGTCGGGCAGGTTACCCCGCCCGACATGTGTATAGATACCGGTTTTTCGTTGAAAAGAAAACCTTTATTTCGACGGATAATACTCTTGAAGGGGCGTCACGTCAAGGGCTTCGCGCCCCATGGCGAGGATGCCGTCGACGGCGGCGTTGATACCGGCGGCGGTGGTGTAGTAGGCGACGTTGTTCATCAGCGCCGTGCGGCGGATGGAATAGGAGTCGGCGACGGACTGGGGACCGAAGGTGGTGTTGAAAACCAGCTGGATTTCCCGGCTTTTCAGGGCGTCGACGACATGGGGGCGCCCTTCCTTGACCTTGTTGATGTGACTGACGGGAACGCCGTGGGATTCCAGGTAGCTCGCCGTGCCGTGGGTCGCCACCAGCCGGAAGCCGGCCGCCGCCAGTTTGCGCGCCGATTCGAGAATATGACGCTTATCCGCGTCCTTGACGCTGATGAAGGCGCTGCCACTTAACGGCAGCTTGACATTGGCAGCCAGCTGCGCCTTGGCGAAAGCCTTGCCGAACTCGTAGTCGATGCCCATGACCTCGCCTGTCGATTTCATTTCCGGACCGAGCAGGGTATCGACCCCGGGGAACTTGACGAAAGGGAAGACCGATTCCTTGACCGAGATGTGTTTGGGGATGATTTCACCCGAAATGCCGAGCTCTTTCAGGGATTTTCCGGCCATGATCCGGGCGGCGATCTGGGCCAGCGGCCGACCGGTGGCCTTGGAGACGAAGGGAACGGTGCGGCTGGCGCGGGGATTGACCTCCAGCAGGTAGACGGTTTCGCCCTTGACGGCGAACTGGATGTTCATCAGGCCGATGACGTTCAGTTCCAGGGCCAGGGCCGCGGTCTGTCGACGAATGTCGTCGACGATGGCCGGAGCCAGGGAATAAGGCGGCAGGGAGCAGGCCGAATCGCCCGAGTGGATACCAGCCTCCTCGATGTGCTGCATGACGCCGCCGATGACGACCTCGGTGCCGTCGCAAAGGGCGTCGACATCGACCTCGATGGCGTCCTCCAGGAACTTGTCGACGAGAATCGGATGTTCCGGCGAGGCCTCGACCGCATACTTCATGTAATTACTGAGCTGTTCCAGGTTGTAAACGATCTCCATCGCCCGACCGCCGAGCACGTAGGAAGGGCGCACCACCACCGGGTAGCCGATGCGTTCGGCCACCTTCTCGGCCTCCTCGAAGGAGCGGGCGAGGCCGTTTTCCGGCTGTTTGAGCCCGAGCTTGTTTAAAAGTACCTGGAAACGCTCCCGGTCCTCGGCGCGGTCGATGGCGTCGGGGGAGGTGCCGATGATCGGTACTCCTGCCCGTTCCAGGGCCACCGCCAGCTTGAGCGGGGTCTGGCCGCCGAACTGGACGATGACGCCGACCGGTTTTTCCACGGCGACGATCTCCAGCACGTCTTCCAGGGTGAGCGGCTCGAAATAGAGACGGTCCGAGGTATCGTAGTCGGTGGAAACCGTCTCCGGGTTGCAGTTCACCATGATCGTCTCGAAACCGTCCTCGGCTAGGGCGAAGACCCCATGCACGCAGCAGTAGTCGAATTCGATCCCCTGGCCGATGCGGTTGGGGCCGCCGCCGAGGATCATGATCTTCTTGCGGTCGCTCGGCGCCGCCTCGCACTCTTCTTCGTAGGTCGAGTAGAGATAAGGAGTGAAGGCAACGAACTCGGCGCCGCAGGTGTCAACCCGCTTGAAGACCGGACGCACGCCGAGGCGATGGCGCCGGGCGCGGACATCTCCTTCCGTCGTTTGCCAGAGCTGGGCCAGGCGCTTGTCGGAAAAACCGTTTTTCTTGGCCTCGCGCAACAGCTCGCCATCCTCGCGGGAGGAAGGGGACAAGGCGGTCAGCTGCGCCTCCATCGCCACAATCCCGGACAGATGCTGAAGGAACCAAGGATCGATGTTGGTCAGTTCGAACACCTGCTCGATAGAAAAACCGGCGCGGAAGGCGTCGCCGACGTACCAGAGACGCTCCCAGTTGGGCACCCGCAGTTTGGAGTGCAGCAGGGCCTGTTCCGTTTCCGTCAGTTCCCGGCGCGAATCCTCTCCTTGGCCGAAGAGGCGGCTTTCCAGGCCGTGGGAGCCGATCTCCAGGGAGCGCAGCGCCTTCTGGAAGCTCTCCTTGAAGGTCCGGCCGATGGCCATCACCTCCCCCACCGATTTCATCTGCGTGGTCAGCGTCGCGTCGGCCTTGGGGAACTTCTCGAAGGTGAAACGGGGAATCTTGGTGACCACATAGTCGATGGTCGGCTCGAAGGAGGCGTAGGTTTCCCGGGTGATGTCGTTGCGGATCTC
>CALJLX010000082.1 GCA_937982495.1 uncultured Desulfuromonas sp. | reverse complement strand
GGCAGAGTCAAGAGCCGAGAAAACATTCAGTCCTTCCTTTGGGATCTTCCCCTTGGGTGGATGGGTCGGTACGCTCGCGCTGGCGTCCGGCAATGCCGGAAAACCATGTCATGTCTTGTCGGGATTTTTCATTTGGCGGGACCGGGAATTCCCCCGATTCACGGCGGTGCGTCGAATAGGTCTTCATTTTACATGAAGTCGCCGGGTTTTTGTCAATAGCCCCCCAACTTTTTCTTTAGAGTTTTTTTAAATTCTCGGGATCTCTTGTCTTTTTTGAAGTGAACCAGCTCAGGTCGGGTCCGGATTTCTTCTCAGAAAAGCAGAACCGGGCAACTGACATTGTGCAGGGCATAGTTGGCGACCGAGCCGAAGAGCATGTCGCGGATTTCGCCGCTTCCCCGCCGGCCAAGAATCAGCAGGTTGAAACTCTCATCCTTGACGATACGGCAGACAACTTGCCGGGGTGAGCCGGATGCGAGGCGGATCTCCGCCGATACGCCTCCCCGGGCGAGGGCTTCGCGGTGCGTTTCGAGAATCTGCCGGGCGGCTTTGCGCGCGTGCTCCCGAATCATTTCCACCTGGAAATCGGGAATCATGCGGTAGTTCAGCTTGTCTTCATCGAGAACATGAAGCAGGGTCAGTTCGCCAAAGATCCGGCGCTGTTCGCGGATGATCCCCTGGATGACGCGGGTCGCGGTCGGCGAGCCGTCGAGGGGGACGAGAATTTTGTCGCTCATGGCAGGCGTCCTCCGGGGCTAACCGCCGTAGCCGTAAATCAGGCGCGGCAGGAGCAGAACGAGATCGGGCCAATAGGTGAAGAGCAGCAGCAACAGAACTTGGATGAGGAGAAAGGGAAGGACCGCCCGCGAGACGTAGAGTAGGTCGCGATTGACCGTCGCCCCGGAAATATAGAGGCTCACGCCGAGGGGGGGGGTGCAATAACCGATCCCCAGATTGATGGTCATGAGCAAGCCGAAGTGCATGGTGTCGACACCGAACTTGGCGAGCAGGGGCAGAAAGATCGGGGTCAGGATCAGGGTCGCCGAGATGATGTCCATGAACATGCCGATGACCAGCAGGAGAATGTTCACCGCCAGGAGAAAGACCCAGGGGGACTGGATATTGCCGACGACGCCGTTGGCGATTTTGTCGGGAATTTGTTCGAAGGTCAGATATTCCCCGAAAACCGAGGCGCCGGCGACGATGATAAGCAGGGTCGCCGAGGTGACGGCGGAAGCCACGATGACTTTCTTCACGTCGCGCAGGCGCATGTCGCGGTGAATGACGATCTCGACGAAAAAAGCGTAGAAACAGGCGACCACCGCCGCTTCGTTGGCGGTAAAAATGCCGCCGTAGATGCCGATGAAGATGATTGCCGGCAAGAGCAGCGCCCAGAAGCTCTCCTTCAGGGTGTCCATGGCTTCGGCCAGGGTCGGCTTGGGGCGGACGGCGTAGCCCTTGGCCCGGCAGACGAAAAAGGCATAGAGGGACATGGCGAGCATGATCAGGGCGCCGGGGATGAAGCCGGTGAGAAAGAGCGCCTCCAGGGAGTCGTTGGTCACCATCGCATAGAGGATCATGGAGATCGACGGCGGGATGACGATGCCGAGAATCGGCGCCGTGGTCATGATCCCCACGCTGAAGCGCTCTTCATAGCCGTTGTCGATCAGGGCCGGGATCATGAAGCCGCCGATGGCGACCGCCGTGGCCACGGTCGAACCGGAGATGGCGCCGAAGAGGCCGCAGGCGAGAATGCCGGCCATGGCCAGCCCGCCCGGGAGGAAGCCGACCAAGACGTTGGCGGTCTTGATCAGCTTTTCGACGATCGTCCCGGTGGTCATGACGTTGCCGCAGAGAACGAAGAAGAGGACGACGATCAGGGCGAATTTGTCCATGCTGCGGTAGAGGACTTCAATGACGATCTGGGGATCGATGCCCATCAGCCAGGAGAGGCCGAGCAACCCGGTGAAAAAGAGCGCCATGAAGACCGGTACCGTGGTGGCAAGAGCGCCGAGCAGTACGGCCAGAATGATCAGATAGCTGTTTTCCATGAACCTGCCATCGTTGAAGTAAAAAGGAGCTGGATCCGGCCGGGCCGGATCACTCTTCCCGTTCTCCCTGCCAATCCTCGACCATCACGCCCAGGGTGCGCAGAAACATCATCACCCCCACCAGGGGGAGGACGGCGTAAAAGTACCATTCGGGAATCTGCAGGGTCGGCGTGCGGGCGTAGGCGTCGGTGTACATCTCCAGGGTCAGCTTTCCCCCCAGCCAGACCAGGGTGGCGGAGAAGGCCAGGACCGCCAGATGGCTGAAGAGGGTGAGCGGGCGCTTGAGAATGGGCAGCATCTGCGGCAGGGCATCGATGCGGATCAGGGAGCGGTGGCGCACGGCGGCGCTGCAGCCGACAAAGGTGGTGAAGTAGATCACCTTGCGCACCACCTCGTCCGACCAGTAGAGGTTGATGTCGGTGGTTTTGCGCAGCACCACGTTGGCCATGGCGGCGCACAGGGCCAGGCCGACCGCGAGAAAGAGCGACCAGTCCTCGATGGCGGCGAAAGTCCGGTCGATGGTTTTAAAAGCTTTTTTCAGCATGGGGAAAATCTCGGAAAAGCCGGGGAGGCGAGCTCCCCGGCCGGCATTGAACGGGTCGGACGATTCAGGGGTTGAGGGCGGCCCGGACCTTGTTCAGATAGTCCTGACCGATTTTCTTCCCCCAGGAATCCACCATCGGTGCCGCCATCTCGATCAGCTTGTCTTTGTCGGCCGCGGAGAGGGTAAAGAATTCAACCCCTTTGGCCTTGGCGTCGGCGATCATCGCTTCATGCTGGGACTTGGTCAACGCCCGCGAGTTGGCGCTCTCCTCCTCGATGGTGTCGATCAGCACCTGTTGCAGGTCCGCCGGCAGTTTGTCGAACCAGCGCTGGTTGATCATGTGGATGAAGAGTCCCTGGGCGTAGTTGACTTCGGTGAAGTATTTGGCGATGTCGAACTTCTTGGTGGTGTTGCAGACCGTCGGCGTGTGGTCGAGTCCGTTGATGACGCCGGTTTGCAGCGCCTGGGGGACATCGGGCCAGGGCATGACCGTGAACTTGAGCTTCCAGGCCTTGTAGAGGTCGGTGTTCACCGGCGCCTCGGCGATGCGGAAATTGACCTTGGCGGCGTCGGCCAGGGTCCGCACCGGCACGGTGGTGGCCCAGCCGTAGGTGCCGTAGCCGGTGATGTCGACGACCTTCAGCCCGGCCGGTTTGGCGCTGTCGGCGAATTCCCGGAAGAGTTCCTTGTCGGCGCGAAATTTGTCGAGTTTTTCGAAGGTATCGACGACGTAGGGCAGGTTGACGATGCCGAGCTTGTCGGCGACGTTGGCGGCGGCCACCGACGAACACATAATCCCCTGGATCGCGCCCATCCGCAGTTTGCTCAGCACATCTTTCTCGCCGCCGAGCTGGGAGAGCGGACGGAAATCGACATAGAGTTGGCCGTTGCTGCGCTCCCAGACCTTGTCGCGAATCCGGTAGCCGGCGGCGATGCCTTCCATGGCGGGATGGGAGACGTTGGAGAGCAGGTAGGTATACTTGGCGCCGCTCGGATCGAAGGCCGGTTTCCAGGAAGCCAAGGGATCAGCCTTGTCGTCCGCGAGGGCTCGGTCCTGCGGCAGGGCGAGCAGGGCCACGAACAGCAGGACGAGCAGAGAGAGAAGTCTGGGAGCCATGAAATTTTTCTCCTTTCAAAAAGAGGTGAAATGACGGGTCACGGCGTTATGAAGGGAAAACGAATCCTGTTCTGGCAAGAAAAACCGCGTTTGATTATAGGGCGAAGGAAGATGCTTGGCTAGTCGGAAGGCGCGGAGGTCTGGAGGGACAAGTGGTTTTTTGGCGGAACCAAAATGAATTTGATCGAATTATAGCCCCACGGGTACAGCTTTTTGGGGCTGAGGCGATCACTTGATCAGTCCGGGCAGGAACAGGGCCAGTTGCGGGAAGAGGAGCAAGATGCCGCAGCAGACGAGCAGCGCCAGCAGGTAGGGAAAAACGCCGCGAAAAATGGTTTCCAACGGGATGTCCTTGGCGATGCCGTGAACGACGTAGACATTGATGCCGACCGGTGGGGTGATGACCCCCATCTCGGTAACCAGAACGATGATGACGCCGAACCAGATCGGATCGAAGCCGAGGGCCTGTACTACCGGATAGAAGATCGGCACGGTCAGCATGACCATGGCCAGGGAGTCCATGAAACAGCCGCCGAAGAGGTAGATCAGGATGATCAGCCCCATGACCGCATAGGGAGGCAGGGGCAGGGAGCCGACCCAACCCGCCAACTCGAAGGGCACCCGGGTGATGGCCATGAACTTGCCGAAGATCACCGCGCCGGTGACGATCATCATGACCATGCAGCTGATACGGGTGGTGTCGCGCAGGGCCTGGATGAACCCCTGCCAGCTCAGTCGACGGCGGAACAGGGCGAGGACAATGGTGAGAAAGGCGCCGACGGCGGCCGCCTCCGTTGGGGTGAAGACGCCCAGGAAAATCCCGCCCATGACCAGCACGAACAGGATCAGGGTTTCGATGACCCCGGCGAAGGAACGGAGTTTGCGCTTCAACGAGGTCTTCGGCCCCGGTGGCGCGAGTTCCGGATTGAGGCGCACCCGCACCATAATGGTCAGGAAAAAGAGGGCGCAGAGCAGGATGCCGGGGATGATGCCGGCGGCGAAGAGCTTGCCGATGGACTGCTCGGTGATGATGCCGTAGACGATGAAGATCACGCTCGGCGGGATGAGAATGCCGAGGCTGCCGCCGGCGGCGACGGTGCCCGCGGCCAGTCCCATATCGTAGCGCCGCCGCTGCATCTCGGGAATGGTCACCGTGGCCATGGTCGCGGCGGTGGCGTTGGTCGAGCCGGAGATGGTGGAAAAACCGGCGCAGGCGCCGATGGTAGCCAGGGCCAAGCCGCCGGGGCGGTTGCCAAGCATGACGTAGGCGGCGTGATAGAGGCGGCGGCTGATCCCCGATTGGTAGGCGACCTGGCCCATGAAAACGAAAAGCGGGATGACGGTCAGTCCGTAGGAGGAAAAGGTGTCCCAGATGTCCCGGGCCAGCAAATTGAGGCCGGCGTCGAAGGTGACGACGAAGCTGAAGCCCGCGAGGCCGAGGCCGGCCATGACGAAGGCGACCGGCATGCGCGAGAAGAGGCCGACAACGAGCAGCAGAATGCCGAGAATACCGATGGTGGTCATGCTCATCCGCGAAAGACTCCTTGCAGGTGCCGAAGGAGATCGGAAAGCAGCACCAGGCAGACGACGGCGGCGGAAAGGCCGATTCCGTGCACGAAGGGATAGAAGGGGAGTTGCAGGGTCAGGGAAACCTCGCCGGAGCGGCGCAGGTCTTCGGCGTAAAGCACGGATCGCCAGGCGATCAGGGCAAAGAGGACCAGAGTCAGGGCCGAGGTCAGGGCATCGACCGTCTCGCGACCGCGCCGGGGCAGCAGCTGGACCAAGACGCTGACGGCGATGTGACCTTTCTCCACGCAGGTGTGAGCCATGGCGAAGGCGACGGAGACCGCGCCGAAAAAGGAAACCAGTTCATAGGTTCCGGGAATCGGGCGGCTGAAGAGCCGCAGCACGACGTCGGCGCAGGTCAGCAGCATCATGGCGACGATGGCGGCGCCGGCCAGGCCGAAGAGAAGCCGGGCAAGAAAACCGGCGGAAATTTCGAGGCGGTGCATGGCGGATAAATCCTTCGTGCCGGAACCCGCCCGTGGACTGCGAGTTGGGCCGGACGGGACGATTCAGCCCCGCCACCCGGGTGGGCGACGGGGCTGAATCCTGGCGTGAACTTCGGGATAGTTTATTTGGCGGCTTCGGCGATCAGGGCGCGGAGTTGTTCCACATAGCGGCCGCCGTCCGGGGTATTGGCGATGTAATCGTTGATCACCGGTTCCACCGCCTGGCGCCAGCGGGCGCTTTCCTCGGCGGAGAGGGGAATCATTTCGTTGCCGAGGCCGAGGGTGAAGGCCTTGCCTTCCTCGTCGGCCTTGTCCCAAGCCTCGCCATGGACCTTGACCCATTCGGCGGAGACTTCCTCGACGATCTTCCGGTCGGCTTCCGGCAGGCTGTTCCACTGTTTCAGGTTCATGACCACGAACATCGCCGTGGTGTAGCCGATGTCGTAGCATTCGGTGGTGTACTTGATGACCTCCCCCTGTTTCCAGCCCTTGAGGGTTTCGATCGGCGCGAAGGTGCCGTCCACCACCCCTTTTTGCAGGGCTTCGTAGGTATCCCCCTGGGGCATGGCCACGGGCACGCCCCCGAGAGCCTCGACCACCTGGGCGCTGAGACCGGTGGCGCGGATTTTCATCCCCTTGAGATCCTCCAGTTTGCGCACCGGTTTCTTGGTGTGCAGCAGGCCGGGGCCGTGGGCGTGCACGTAGAGAACCTTGACATCCTTGAGTTCCTCGGGATTGACCGCCTTGGTGAACTGGTCGGCGACCCGGGTCGCGACCTTGCCGTTGGGATAGCCCATGGGCAGATCGAGGGCGGCCGTGACCGGGAAGCGGCCGCGGGTATAGGCGAAGCAGGAGTTGCCCAGATCGCTGATGCCGCTGACGACGCCGTCATAAACCTGGGGTGCCTTGGTCAGGGTGCCGCCGGCGAAGGGGGTGATCTTGAGGCGCCCTTCGCTGCGCTTCTCCACTTCCTTGGCGAAGTCGGCGGCGGCGATGGCCTGCTCGTGGGTCGGTGGGAAGAATATGCTGAACGTATAGGTTTTGGCGTGGCCGTCCCCGGGGTTGAGGAGGAGTCCCGGCAGGGTCAAAAGTCCGCTCGCAAGCAGGAAAAGGACGCGTTTCACGTGCATGGGAACCTCCGGATGAAAGGGCTGGGCAGGATTGAAAGTCTGACGGCGGGCACCGTCGGCGACCTGGAAATGTCACGTTAAACTAAGGAAACATAATGGAATTTCGCAAAAATAACCGAGCCCCGGGGAAAGGTCAAGGGAAAAACCCGGCTGGCTGGCGAGACCGGTTCGAGGCGCGGCCGGCTTGCCAGTCGGGGGGGATGAGGTATTTTTTTAAGCGGATTTTGAGATTGGCTGCTTGCAGACAAATTCAACTTCTTATATATATTAAATATAAAAACGGAGGTAGCCGATGAAGATGAGACTGACGCTGATGCTGCTGTGCGTGCTCCTGGGCGGGGGGAGCGCTCTCGGCGAACCGATCCCTCTGCGGCAGGCGGTGGCCGAGGCCGT
>CALJLX010000081.1 GCA_937982495.1 uncultured Desulfuromonas sp. | reverse complement strand
CGGGGCGGCGGCTTCTTCGCCTATTACGGCCGCAATCCGGTGGCGGTGCCGGAGGCCGGGCTTGCCGGGATGAATCTGGCGTTGGTCGCGGAAGATCCGGCGGTGAGCGAGCGCAAAGTCGACTTTTCCACCGGCGTGGCGGGGCGGACCCTGGTCGGGGACAAGCCCCTGACCGAGGCCATCGTCTATGTCTATACCGATCTCAATGACCAGCTCAAAGGCATGGGGCTGGGGATGTCGGCGCCGAGCGATGCCGAGGGGCGCTTCGAGCTGCCCCTTGCCCCCGGCACCTACTATCTGCTGGCCCGTCAGCGGCAGGCGGGAGGCTTCGCCGGACCGCTGCGGGCTGGGGATTTCATCGGTTACTATCCCGGCAACCCGGTGACGGTCGGCCCGGACCAGGTGCTGCAACTGACCCTGCCGATGCTGGAAGTGCCGGAGAAGGTCGAGCGCCTGGCCGACTCCCTCTTCGGCCAGACCAGCATCCACGGGCGCATCGTCGATGGCGTGGGCAAGCCGGTGGCCGGGGCGCGGGCGATTCTCTACAGCGACCCGACCATGCTCAACCGCCCCCTCTACGTCAGTCAGCCGAGCGACGCCGACGGCCGCTTCGTTCTCTCCTTCGCCGCAGGGGGCACCTATTATCTCGCGGCCCGCGACACCCTCGGCGGCACCCCCCAGCCGGGGGAACGCTACGGCCGCTTCGCCGGTTCCGCCGACGGTTCGCTGCGGATAGAGACCGGCCAGGACCGCTCCGGGGTGGAGATCGTGGTGGAGGAGATGTGGTAGAAGTACCCTCCGCCCGGAAGATTCCCGGCTCATGATCTGGCGCCTTCTCGCCTCGCCGCGACTGACCGTGCCGCTCTTGCTGGGCCTGGCCCTGGCGGCGGTCTTCGGCACCTTCGCCCCCCTGGAGGAGGGGCGCTACGAGATCTTTTATCAGCGACCCTGGTTCCGCCTGCTCCTCGGCCTGCTCGCCCTGAATCTGAGCGTCTGCACGGTGCGCGACCTGCGGCGCCGGCACCGTCTGCTCGCGGCGCCGAGCTTTCCTTTAAATGGCGCCGAGGTCGACCCTGACTGGCGGCCCTTGCCCGAGGAACTGGATCGTGACCGGGCCGTCGCCGGTTTGGCCGCGTGCGGCTATCGGGTCGCCGCCCATCCCCGGGGGCTTCTCGCCCAGCAGGGCGTCGCCGGGCGCTGGGGGGCGCCGCTGGTGCATCTCTCCCTGCTTTTGATCATGGCCGGGGCGCTCCTCGGCGGCGCCGGCTTTGTCGGCACCCGTCAGCTTTATGTCGGGCACGAGGCGACGGACTATTTCGACTGGGCGGCCCAGGCCGATCGCCCCCTGGGTTTCACCCTGCGTCTCGATCATTTCGAGCCGGTCTATTATCCCATCGAACTGCGCCTCGCCGTGGTCGAGGCCGACGGCAGCCGCCCGCCGCTGCTGCTGACCACTCGCGAAGGGGAGACGGTCGAGCTGCCCCGCCCGGGTCTGACGGCGCAGGTGGAGAAATTCCTCCCCTTCGAACGGGTGCTCTCTCTGCAGCTTTACCGCGACGGCCTCCCACTCGGCCGCTATCAGGCGCTCCCCGCGGGGGGCAAGGAAACGAGCCCGGTCGCTTTCGGCCTGACCCTTCACCCCGACGCCTTCCGGGATCCGGTGCTGAAGCAGCTGCACAGCGAGGTGTCGATTCTGGAGGAGGGGCAGGCGGTGAAGCAGGGGGTCATCGAGGTCAATCGGCCGCTGGTCCATCGCGGCGTGACCATCTACCAGACCGCTCATGCCCGGGACCAGTTCGGCTTCTGGTACGCCGGTTTCCAACTCAGCCGCGATCCCGGCGAACCCCTGGTCTGGGGCGGCTGCGTCCTCTTGAGTCTTGGTCTGCTCATGGCTTTTTTCCGACGCTGGCGGGTGCTGCTTCTCGCCTGGCCGGAAGGTCGGGGCGTGTTCAAGCCGCTGCGGGGCTTTTCCGGCGAAGCCGGTCGAGCCGACCTCCAAGCCCTGCCGCACGCGCTCGCTCCGTCTGTTTCCGCCGATGACGGCGCCCCCGCCGACCGGCATGATCCTTGACGGTTCGGGAGGGGGCGTGGTAGATTACGCCACTTTTTTCTCATTTATCCCCGTCGGAAGTCCCGGCGGCGGATACGCGGAGCCCCGATGTACTTCCCTTCCCCCGAGCAGTTCGCCGCGCTGGCCACGCAGGGTAACCTGATTCCCATCTACCGGGAAATCCTGGCCGACATGGAAACCCCCGTTTCCGCCTTCAAAAAGATCGACGACGGCAAGACCTCTTTTCTGCTGGAAAGTATCGAAGGGGGAGAGAAGTGGGCGCGCTACTCTTTTCTCGGCAGCGGCCCCGGACGGGTCTTTCGCAGCCGGGGGAAGCGTTATGAAGTGCTGGAGGACGGGCGGGTCATCCGGGAGGGGGATTGCGCCGATCCCCTGGCCGAGCTCAAGGCCTTTCTCGCCCCTTACCGGCCGGTGCCCATCGACGGACTGCCCCGTTTTTTCGGCGGCGCCGTCGGCTATCTCGGCTACGACATGGTCCGTTTCGTCGAGGAGCTGCCCGACGCCAACCCCGCCCGCATCGGCGCTTTCGACTCATGCTTCCTGCTCACGGAAAAGCTGCTGATCTTCGACAATATGCGCCAGAAGATCAAGGTGGTGTGCAACGTCCACCTCGCTCCCGGCTCCGACTTCGAGGCCGCCTACCGCCAGGGGATCGCGCAGATCGATGAACTCATCGAGCAGTTGCGCGCGCCCCTGCCCCGGCATGTTCCGGAGATTTCGCCGGAGAAGCCGGTCATGGAGTCGGACTACACCCGCGTGGGCTTCATGGCGGCGGTGGAGCGCTGCAAGGAATATATCCGCGCCGGCGACATCATCCAGGTGGTGTTGTCCCAGCGCTTCTCCGGCCCC
>CALJLX010000080.1 GCA_937982495.1 uncultured Desulfuromonas sp. | reverse complement strand
AGGCGCCGATCACCGCCGCCGCCGCGTTGAGCAGGCTGACCCAGCACCACATGAGCACGAGATAGAGCCCGTCGTCATGCAGGGAATGATCGACGAAGGGCATGTCGATATGGGGAATGAGTTGCACATAGGTAGCGAGCAGCAAGGAGCCGTAAAGAGCGCCGCCGAGCATTCCCAGAAGCCAGACGGTCTGACGCTTCTCCACCAGAACCGCCGCTTCAAGGGTGACCAGCAAGTAGACCGGCCAAAACCAGCTGGCGCCGCCGCCGCTGAAATAGACCAGCACCGTGACAAAACAGAGATCGAGGATGATCTGCAGCGGCGCCACCGAGACAACGAATCGGGTATGCCGGAAGATCTTTGGAAAAACCGCGTTGTAAAAAACGATGGCGGCCGACGATAGAACCAGGATCGCGATCTGCGTGCCGTTGAGGAAAAAGCCGTACTCGCTGAAAGAATACAGGACACCGGCGCACAGGCCGTAAATCCCCACCAGCGCCAAAAAGAGCCAGCGGGCCTTGGCCGCCAGCCGCAACCGCCCCAAGGGATCGGCGAAAAGCTGGGAGTAACGACCCAATCCCCGGGGCAAACCCCAGTCGCTGACCCTGGTTTCGGTGGCTCCGCTTGATTTCCCTTCGCCCTGCTGCATCCCAACATCCCCAAAAAAATGAAGTCGCACCAACTATGCCCGCCGCCATGCGGGCCGTCAAGGACAGAACCCGGCCCATACCGACGGCCCTGTCAGAGCAAGCATTTATCAGGCCAAATATTTAGTTCATTAAAAATCCGGAGCCCGCGCGGCCGAAAACCTAAAAAAGGCCCGAGCGCAAGCCCGAGCCTTTTTGGGGAGCGATACGGCGCCCCTAACGTTTGGGATGATCGGGCAAATGGCTTAAATCAGCGGGTCAAATGCCGGTATTTGATGCGGTGCGGCTGGTCGGCGGCGGCGCCGAGGCGCTTTTTGCGGTCCGCTTCGTATTCGGAATAGTTGCCCTCGAACCAGACCGCCTTGCTCTCCCCCTCGAAGGCGAGGATGTGGGTCGCCAGGCGGTCGAGAAACCAGCGGTCGTGGCTGATGACCACGGCGCAGCCGCCGAAGTTCTCCAGCGCCTCTTCCAGCGCCCGCATGGTGTTGACGTCGAGGTCGTTGGTCGGTTCGTCGAGGAGCAGCACGTTGGCCCCCTCTTTCAGCATCTTGGCCAGATGCACCCGGTTGCGCTGCCCGCCGGAGAGAGCGCCGACCTTCTTCTGCTGCTCGGTGCCGGAGAAGTTGAAACGGGCCACATAGGCGCGGGAATTGACCAGCTGCTTGCCAAGCTGCAGTTGCTCCTGACCGCCGGTGATTTCTTCCCAGATCGACTTGTCCGGATCGAGGGTGCGACTCTGGTCGACATAGGCCAGCTGCACGGTGTCGCCGACCCGGATGGTTCCGGCATCGGGCCGTTCCTGGCCGCAGATCATCCGGAACAGGGTCGACTTGCCGGCGCCGTTGGGACCGATGACGCCGACGATGCCCCCCGGCGGCAGCTGGAAATTCAGCCCTTCGACCAGCAGCCGGTCGCCATAGGCCTTGCTCACATCCTTCGCCTCGATGACCACATCGCCCAGACGCGGTCCTGGCGGAATATAGAGTTCGAGATCCTTCTCGCGCTTTTCCGCCTCCTGGCCGAGGAGCTTCTCATAAGCGGTGATGCGCGCCTGGCTCTTGGCGTGGCGCCCTTTCGGCGACATGCGGATCCATTCCAACTCCCGCTCCAGGGTCTTCTGCCGGTTCGACTCGGACCTTTCCTCGCGGCGCAAGCGTTCCTCCTTCTGCTCCAGCCAGGACGAATAGTTGCCCTTCCAGGGAATCCCCTCGCCGCGATCCAGTTCGAGAATCCACCCCGCCACGTTGTCGAGGAAGTAGCGGTCGTGGGTCACGGCGATGATGGTGCCGGCGTAGCGTTGCAGATGATGTTCGAGCCAGGCCACGCTCTCGGCGTCGAGATGGTTGGTCGGCTCGTCAAGGAGCAGGATGTCCGGCTTCTGCAGCAGCAGGCGGCAGAGAGCGACCCGGCGCTTTTCGCCGCCGGACAAAATTTTGACAGGGGTGTCGGCGGGCGGACAGCGCAGGGCGTCCATGGCCATCTCCAGGCGGCTGTCGAGATCCCAGGCATCGAGGTTGTCGAGGCGCTCCTGCACCACCCCCTGGCGCTCGATGAGCTTGTCCATGGCGGCGTCGTCCATCGGCTCGGCGAACTTGAGGTTGATCTCCTCGAACTCCTTGAGCAGGTCGACGGTCTCCTGCACCCCTTCCTCGACCACTTGCCGGACCGTGCGTTCCTCGTTCACCAGCGGTTCCTGCTCCAGATAACCGACGGTGTAGCCGGGGGAAAGAATCGTCTCGCCGTTGAACTCCTTGTCGACGCCGGCGAGGATGCGCAGCAGCGAACTCTTGCCCGAGCCGTTCAGACCGAGGACGCCGATTTTCGCCCCATAAAAATAAGAGAGAGAAATATCCTTGAGAACCGGTTTCTTGTCATAGAACTTGCTGACCCGGATCATCGAATAGATGACCTTGTTGACTTCGTTGCTCATGAAGCGAAAACCTCCCCGTGGTATGGATTAAGATAGCGCGGTCATTCTTTCAAGGGGTTGAATCTTAGTCTTTTTCTCTACCGAGTTCCACCCTTAAATCGACTTCCCGAGGGGTGCGAGAGGGAAGTCGGCGGCCAAGGCGGCTACCGGGGTGGGTCTTTTCAGCGCGAGGCCGGCTCCGGTTCATCCCCCAGACGTCGCCGGCCCCACCAAGTCCCGGCCGACGGACTCCCAATCCTGGGGCAAAATGCCCGATATGGTCAATTAACCGACCGGCATTCCGCCAATTCACCGAATCGGCTTATTTCTGTCGAACATCGTCTTCTCACCCTCCCTGGCCTTCGGGTAACAGGGCTCGGACAACATATGAAAAGCCGGATGTTTTAAATTTTTTTTTCGTTTTCGACAAAATACCTTGGCATCTGGCACAAACCATGAAATAGGAATATTCAAAATTTACGTTTAAATGTCCATCCAATACCGAAACAGGGATGAGACAGAGACCGATTGACGCCCCCGCGCAAGCGGAGCAGGCGCCCCAACCCAAGCAACGGAGGAATACCAGCATGAAACGTTTTGCCAAAGTCATCGCCATTTTGTCCATCGCGGCTTTCTGCGCTTCCGCGGCGGTCGCCGCCGAAGGCGGCAACGCCAAGAAAGGCAAGTACCTGTTCAAGAAAAATTGCAAATCCTGCCATGTGGAAGGGGCGGAAGGCGGCGTCGTCACCCCGATGAAGAGAACCCAGGCCCAGTGGGACCGCTTCTTCAGCGACAAAGGCTCGGCCTGCGCCACCAAGGCCGGCATCAGCGAGCAGGACATGAAGGACGTTCAGCAGTACCTGTTCGACCATGCCGCCGACTCGGACCAGCCGGAAACCTGCGGTTAAGCCGAATGCCGGCACAGCTAACGAGCTAGTTATGAAAAAAAACCAACGGCTCCGGGGTTGAAAAACTCCGGAGCCGTTGTGCGTCATAAGAAAGATTGGCACATTGGGTGCCGTAGTTTGCTGGCGGGAATTGAGACAAAAGCTCTCAATTCCCACCTGAACAGTCACCATTTTTATCAGGAGGCAAAAAGATCATGCGTAAAATGTTGATCGCCTTGCTGGTGGCGACCCTGACCGTACCTGCCACGGTCCTGGCCGCCCCCACCGTCGAAGAGCTGCAGCAGCAGATTCAGGCTCTTCAGGAACAGCTCAACGCCATCGCCTCGCAGGTGAAGGAAA
>CALJLX010000079.1 GCA_937982495.1 uncultured Desulfuromonas sp. | reverse complement strand
GCCGAACGCTGCCGGTCGAGACGGTTGATGACGCTCGGCCCGACCCCTTCCTCGATACTGACGAAGCCGCTCACGTCGAGCAGTTCACCGGTGCCGCCGCGCAGGTAGATACGCTGCACGTCCCCCGGCAGTTGCCGCTGCTCGGCCTGCAGGCGCAGACGGATCTCGTAGCTCTTCCCCCCCTCCTTGAAGTCCGCCACCTCGATACCGCCAAGCAGCGCCCCGACGGTCGCGGCGATATTCTCGACGCTGATCCCGGCCTCGGCCGCTTTCTCCCGATCGATGCGCACCCGCACCTCGGGCTTGCCGATCTCCAGATCGCGGGAGACTCCGGAATAACCCGGGGTCGTCTCGATTTCATTCATCAGCTCGCGGCTGACCCGATCGAGGACGGCAATGTCCGGCCCCTGGATGACGAGCTGCACATCCTCGGCGCGCTGCCCGCCCCCCAGAGGGGAGATAGCGGTGGCGTTGCCGCGCACGTCGGGCAGGCCGCGCAGAAAACGGCGCACCTCGGTCTGGATTTGCTGCTGGCTGCGGCTCCGCTCCCCCCGGGGGACGAGGGTGACGAAGGCGCTGGCGCGGTTGGCGCCGCCGAAGCCGGTGAAGGAGAAGAAATGGCTGACCTCGGGAATCGTCTTGAGATGGTCCTCCACCCGTTGCCGTACCCCTTCGGTTTTATCCATGGAATAACTCAGCGGAGTCTGCAAGCGAACCATGAAGCGCCCCTGATCTTCCTCGGTGATGAGTTCCTGGCCGAGCAGGGCGTAAAGCCAGAGGCCGCCGGCGAGGGCCAGACCAGCGACGAGAACCATCCAGAGCCGCCGGCGCAGGACGGCGCGCATACTCACCCGGTAGAAATTCGCCGCCCCCTCCATGATCCGGTCGAAGATGCGAAAGACCTGAAAGTTGGCCGAGCCGAGCTTGAGAAAGCGCGAACAGAGCATGGGCACCACGGTCATCGCCACGAAGGTCGAACAGACCACGGCGAAGGCGACGGTCACGGCGAACTCGTAGAAAAAACGACCGATCATCCCGCCCATGAAGGCAACGGGCAGGAAGACCCCGGCCAGCACCAGGGTGGTGGCGATGATCGCGAAACCGATTTCGTGGGAACCCTCGAAGGCCGCCTGCATGGGGTTTTTGCCGAGGCTGGAGCGGTGGCGGTAGATATTCTCGACGACGACAATGGCGTCGTCGATGACCAGGCCGACGGCCAGCACCAGCCCGAGCATGGTCATGTTGTTCATGGTGAAACCGAGGGCGTAAAGGCAGCCGAAGGTGGCGATGATCGAGGTGGGGATGGCGACGGCGCTGATCAGGGTGGTGCGGATATTCTGCAGAAAAAGCAGGATCACCAGGGCGGCGGCGATGCCGCCGAAAACCAGCTGTTCCTTGATTTCGTCGATCGACTGTTCGATGAAGCGGGTGGTATCGGTGGCGATGTGGATGTCCATCCCCTCGGGGAGGATGCGGCGGATTTCCGGGAGAGTGGCCTTGACCGCGCGGGCAATGGCGACCTCGTTCGCCCCGGACCGGGGGGAAATGCGCAGGGCGGCGGTCTTCAGCGACTCGCCCCCCTGGGTGAAACGGCCGGCGGGACGCACTTCGTCCCGTCCGGCTTCGGCGACGCCGAGCAGGCCGAGGCGGATCGGCGCGCCGTCGCGATGGGTGACGATCAGCTCGTTGAAGGCTGCGGCGCTGTCGAACTCCCCCACCGTGCGGATGAGGAACTCTTTGTCCAGCGAATCGATCTTGCCGCCGGGAATTTCCAGATGCTGACGGCGAATGGCCTCGATCACCTCGTCGACGCCGATGCGGTAGGCGGCCAGCCTTTCGCGCAGAAGGCGGATGTGGATCTGCTTCTCCCGACCGGCGCCGACGCTGACCTCGCCGACCCCCTCGATCTTCTGCAGCAGCGGCCGAATGCGCACATCGGCGAAATAGGTCAGATCCTCGATGGCACGCTGGCCGGTGACCGCCAGCCACAGAATCGGCTGGGCGTTGATGTCGAGCTTATCCACCACCGGAATCTCGGCATCGTCGGGCAGGCGCCGCAGCCGCGCCGAGACCTTGTCCCGCACCTCCTGGGCGGCGACGTCGATATCCTTGCCCAGCTCGAAGGTGATGGTAATCCGTGAGCGCCCTTCCTGGCTCTCGGAAGTGATGTGCTTGATGCCGCTGACCCCGCTCACCGCGTCTTCAAGGGTGTCGGTGATCTCGTTATCCACCTCTTCCGGGCGGGCATTCTGCCAGACGGTGGTGACCGTCACCACCGGGTCGTCGATCTCGGGATAAAGCGAGACCCCAAGACGCGAAAGACCGATCAGGCCGAAGATGACCAGGGCCAGCACCAGCATGGTGGCGGTCACCGGCCGCCGGATGGAGAGATCGGGGAGAAACATCGGCTATTTGCTCCCCTCGGCGGCAGGAACCGGCGCCTTCGCCGCCACCTTGGCGCCGTCGCGGCTGGCGAACTTGCCTTCCAGAATCACCGGCGTCCCCGGCGTCAGAGTGCTGTCTAACAGTTGCGCCCACTGGGGGGTGATCTGGCCGAGACGCACCGGCACCTTGCGGGCGACATCCCCCTCGACGGTGTAGATGTAGGTCTCCTGCTCGGTCTGGATGACGCTTTCCCAGGGGACGGTCACCGCCTCGGGGAAGATGTCGGTGACCACGACGGCCCGGGCGAAGAGGCCGGGACTGAGTAACTGGTCGCCATTTTCCACCCGGGCCTTGACCTGGAAGGTGCGGGTCGCCTCATCGACCCCGGGGGCGATGAAGGAGATCTCGGCGTTGAAGGTCTGCTGCGGATAGGGTGAAACCTGAAGATCGACCCGCTGGCCAAGGGAAAATTTCGGCTTGAACCGTTCCGCGACGCGGAAGGAGATTTCCAGGGGATCGAGATCGACGATCCGCACCACCGGGTCGCCGACCTTGAGGTAATCCCCCGGCGAGAGGGTACGGACCCCGGCCGTCCCGTCGAAGGGCGCGCGAATCTCCGTATCGGCGAGGCGCACCTGTTCGCGGACGAGATTGGCCCGGGCCTGTTCGATCCGCGCCCGGGTCTCGGCGATCTCCGTTTCGAGATTGTCGAACTGCAAGCGGGAAATGAGCCCTTTCCGCAACAGCGGCCGGTTCCGTTCCAGGTTGCGGAGAAGATTCTCCAGGCGCGCGTTGAATTCGACGATCTGCGCCTCGTAGCCGGCGATACCGGCCCGAATCTTGGCCCCATCGAGGCGAACCAGCACCTGCCCCCGACGTACCGGGCGCCCTTCCTGAAAGGCGATCTCCAGCACCCGCCCTTCCGCTTCGCTGCGCAGGGTGACCTCCTGGCTCGCGGCCAGGGTGCCGACCTGTTCCAGGGTTACTTCGACGCGGCGAACCGTCGCCTCGCCCAGCAGCACCGGCGTCGCTGGTGTCTCCGTCCGGGGCGCCGCCCCTTGCGGTTTTTCACCGCAACCAGCCAGGGAGAGCATCAGGGCAAGGGCCGTCAGTGCCGGCAAAAAACGATCAATCTTGACCATGAGCAAGTTCCTTGTCTTCCGAAAGGGGGAGGATGCCGTGACGTTCCAGATTGGCGCCCATGGCCCGGTAGAGACCGGCCAGACCCTGGTTGAAGTCGACCAGGGCGTTGACCTTGCGCAGCCTCGCCTCGATGATGCCATCCTGAAAAACGAGTACCCGGAAAGTATCGCTCAAGCCCTCGCCGAGACGTTCCATCTCCTGGCTCAGGGTCACGTCGGCCAATCCCTGAAAGCGCTCCGCCACCCGCACCCGCTCCAGGCCGCGCTCGACGGCGGTGAGAGCGTTGCGCACCTCGGTCTCGACGGTCGTCTCCAACCCTTTCAGGCGGTACAAGGCCTGGCGCTTTTCGTGGTCGGCCCGGCGAAAGCGGGCATCGGCGGCGCGATTGCCGAGGGGGTACTCCAGACGCAGTCCGGCGTACCACTCGTAGCCGTCCCCCTGCCCCGCCTCGTCGAGGGAGCGCCAGTAATCCCCACTCTGGCGTCGGGCAGCGAGTGCTCCGGAGCCGTCGGCCTCGCCGGAGAGACCATTGACGCCGAAGGTGGCTTCAAGATCGAGACGGGGCAGGCGCTGGTTCCGCTGATAGGCCAGGCGGATATCGCGGAGGCTGATTTCCAGCCGTTGCCCTTCGAGATCGGGGCGGCTGTCCAGGGCCAGGGCGAGGGCCGTTTCCGGATCGGGGCGGACCTGGTCGGTGCCGGGCAGGGGCTCGGTCACAAGGGGGCCGGAAGCGCGGGGATCGTCGTAGGTGATTTCGAGCAGATCCTTGAGCCGATGGGCGGCCGTTTCCATCTGCTGACGGGCGAAAACGACCTGCTCGTCGCGGGCGGCGACCGCCGTCTCCGCCTCCTGAACTTCGGTGATCGGCACAATCCCCGCCTCGAACTTGGCGTTGTTGCCCAGCAGCAGTTCCCGCGCCAGCTCCCGCGATTCGATGCGCAGCCGCAGGATCTCGTGGGTGCGGGCCAGTTCGAAATAGGCCAGTTCGATCGCCTCGGCCAGGCGCTGGGCCCGGTCGAGATAGGCGAAACGGGCCTGAAGCAGCCGCTGATCGGCCAGTCGCAGGTCGGTGGTGGTGACTTGGGCGCCGGCATCGCGCAACAGCGGTTGGCGCAGGTCGAGGATGAGGTAACTGCGATATTCGGGATAAAGCCGGGCGGCGTCGGCGTTGCTCTGAAGGCGGGAACTCTCCAGGGCCAGACGGGCGGCGAGGCCGGTTTCGAAGACCTTGCCCAGACCAACCCCGGCCAGCAACTCGCGGCGGCGGGCATAGGGATCGGAATAGGAGCTGGAGGCGGTCGGTGTTCTTTCCCCTTCCATCGAGAAGACGGCATCGGCCAGAGGATCGAAACGGGCCTCTTCGACCGTCACATCCTCACGCCCGATGGGCAGATTGACCCGCTCGGCCAGCAGGTCGAAGTTTTCCTCCAGCCCACGAAAGAGCGCCTCCCGCAGGGACAACGGCGGCAGCGCGACCTCCTCTTCCGCCGCAACCGGCGCAACCGTCAGCAGCAGGCAAAGACCGGCCATCAGCAAAAGTCGCGGCACTGTTTCATCCCCTCCCCGGCCACGGCGGTCGCTTGCACGGAAAACCGTTCGAACCGGCGAAGCCCCGGCGAAACGACGAAGAAAACGGCTATCCCAGCGAAAAAACATAAAAATTCCCAATAAAAGTATAGGGTGCGGGAAGTTCGGCAGGTGGACAACAAGTATTAAAAATACCTCCCGGGATGTCAACTCCAACCGGCGCCATTGCAGACGAAAGGCAAAAACGCGGACTAAATTTAGCGCCCGGCCTTGCACTCCATGAATAATTAACTATTGTTTAGAACAATCGCTAACCATGTTGGTCATCATCACATTATGTCGGCAAGGAGATGAGGTATGACCCGTTTGAAAGGGATCGAGGGGATCGGCGAGGAATTCGCCACACGACTCAAGACCATCGGCATCCATTCGGTGCAGACCTTACTGGACCGGGGAGGAACCCCCGAAAAACGCAAGGAACTCGCCAAAGCCAGCGGTATCGCCGAACCGGTGCTGTTGCGCTGGCTCAACAACGCCGACCTCTTCCGCATCCGCGGCATCGGCGAGGAATACGCCGACCTGCTCGAAGGGGCCGGGGTCGACACCGTTCCCGAACTGGCCAAACGCACCCCGGACAACCTCCATCGCATGCTCATCGACGCCAACGACAAACGCCCCCGGGTGCGCCAGCTCCCCTCGGTCAACCAGGTCAAGAACTGGATCGACCAGGCCAAACAGCTCCCCCGTATCATCCATTACTGAAACCCTGTCAGTACGCAAAAAGGCCCGACAACATCCGTTGCCGGGCCTTTTTTGTGTTCAGTTCGCGCTGTCCCTAGAAACTCTGACGGACACCGAAAAAGATGTTGTGGGTGTCGTACTCGCCTTCGATCCCGACAAAATCGGGATCTTCGGTGGCGAAGTAGCGGTACTGAAGATCGAGTTTCGTGTAAGGCCCGACCGAAAAGGCCACGCCACCGCCGAGCTGGTAGGCGAAAACGCTGTCGCTGTCGCTGCCGACGTAATCGATGTCCGCATCGATATTAGCGAAACCGATGCCGCCGAGGACGAAGGGACAGATCATCTCGTTCGGGAAGAAGTCGACAATCAGGTTGCCCATCACCGAAAAGGCCGTAACCTCGCCGTCAACCTCGACATTGCTTACCCAGGAAGCATTGAATTCATCCATTTCGTTATAACGATAGGCAAATTCCACCTCGCCGCGCAGACCGTTTTCGTTCGACCCGCCGATCGCGGCGGAAAAGCCCGCGCCGGCATCGAAGGAAAGCTCGGCCCGGTCGCCGTAATTATCCCGCAACTCGGCATCGTCGACCAGAACCACCCCGGCATTTCCGGAAACGTAAGGCCGCGCCCAGGCGGTCGCCACCCCAACGCCCAGCACCAGCAGCGCACAGACAAGCATCATCGACAGTCTTCGCATAAAGCCTCCTCTTCATCCGTTGTGGAATGGAAAACGGTAAAACCAAGGGGCAGTCTATGCCTGATGAAGAAATTTTAAAACCTTCTTTTGTCCTTGGAGTGCGGACGATAGGAATACGGCACTTCCCTGACCAGCTGGTTCTGGAAACAACCGGCGTCGAAATCAGCCGAACAATTCTTTGAGGAGCTTTTCGCGGGTTAGTTTGTGATGATTTTCGAGGTCGGTCAGAATGGCGGCGAGAGTC
>CALJLX010000078.1 GCA_937982495.1 uncultured Desulfuromonas sp. | reverse complement strand
GACTGGTTCTGGTGGTACGGCGACGACCATTCCACCGATCAGGCGGACATCTTCGATCTGCTCTTCCGCCGCCACCTTGAAGCCCTCTACCGGGAAGCGGGGCTGCCCGTCCCCACCCAGCTCTTTCAGCCGATCAAACCGAGCAAAACGGCCAAGGAAATTGCGCCGCCGACCGCTCTCTTCACCCCGCTCATCGACGGTCGCGTCAGCGACTATTTCGAATGGCTGGCAGCAGGATCCGCCGACCTGGCGGCGACCGGCGCCATGCATACCGCCCACCATCGGGAGTTCTCCGTGCTCCTCTACGGCTACGACCGTGAGCACCTCTACCTGCGCCTCGACCCGGAAGAAGATCTCTGCGGGCTGCTCGGCCCCGGCGGCCGACTGGAAATCCGCATCGGCAGCGAACGAGACCGGATCGCCCGGATCGTTCCCGGCAGCGGCCGCCTGCAACTGCTCGACCGCGAAGGCGCTTCGCTGGCCGAAGGAATCGCGGCCTGCGGCCGCATCGTCGAACTCGGCATTCCCCTGGCGCCCCTGTCCCTGGAAGCGGGCGCGACGCTGATCCTCTCCATCCATCTCTTCAAGGGGGAAAACGAGACCGCCCGCTGGCCCGCCGAAGGCCCGCTGCGCCTCCCCTACCGGGGGGAAAGCCTGGAGCTGGACGACTGGTTGATTTGAAAAATTCCGGGTGGTTCGCGCACCGCCCCTACCGCCGCTGTCGCGGAACGATATTGGAAAGGATCGCCCCTTGTCGGAATTACGCTGGGATCCCCTGAAAATGAGCTGGGTCATTATCGCCAACGAGCGGGGTCGCCGCCCGCGGGATTTCATCCTCGAACGGGAGACCGTGCATCTGGCCGCCTGCCCCTTCTGCGCCGGCAACGAAGCCAAGACCCCCGGCGAGCTCTTCGCCGTGCGCCCCGGCGGCGGGGCGGCCAACGGGCCGGGCTGGAAAGTTCGGGTCATTCCCAACAAGTACCCGATTCTGCGTATCGAGGGACAGCTGGATAAAAAGGGGGTGGGGCATTACGACACCATCAACGGCATCGGCGCCCACGAGGTCATTATCGAAACCCCCGACCACGACCGCCACCTCGCCGATCTGTCGGCGGCGGAAATCACCGACGTGCTCCGGGCCTACCGCAGCCGCATGCTCGATCTGCGCCGGGACGGACGTTTCCGCTATCTGCTCATTTTTAAAAATCACGGCCTCGAAGCGGGAGCCAACGTCCCCCATTCCCATTCCCAACTCCTCGCCGTGCCGGTCACGCCGACGGTGGTCGCCACCAAGCTCTCCGTTTGCCGGGAATACTACGAGCGCAAGGAACGCTGCCTGATCTGCGACCTGACCGACCAGGAAGTGGCGGATGGCCGGGGAGTGGTGCGCGACGACGG
>CALJLX010000077.1 GCA_937982495.1 uncultured Desulfuromonas sp. | reverse complement strand
TCAGCGCCGCCGCCTCGCCGCTCCGATCCACCTGGGCCTGGACCACCCCGGCGAGGGTCAGAAGCAAGCAAAGTCCCCATCCCATCAGTCGCTTTTTCATTGATTCCTCTCCTTTTCGAGCATGTTCGTTAGGATGCGTTGCCAGGCCGTTTCATCAGCCCAAAAGTTGCCCGATGATCGCCAGCGCCGCCCGCCTTCCGTCGGCAGCGGCGGTAACGGCGAGATGCGCCCCCCGCTGACAGTCGCCGCCGGCGAAGACCTTGGGGTGAGAGGTGCGGCCGCTGGCCTTATCGACTTCCAGTTGGCGGAAGCTCTTGCGGATCCCCGCCGCCTCCAGCCAAGGGTGATCTTCCACATCAAAACCGAGGGCGAGAATGAGAACGTCGGCAAGCACGCAATGCTCAGAACAGGGGACCTCGGTCACTTGCCGGCGCCCCTTGGCGTCGGGCTCGGCCAGGCAGGTTTCCAGCACCTCCACCCCGGTCAGCCGCCCGTCATCATCGACGATGATGCGCTTGGGCGCGCGGTGGAAAAAGAACTCCACCCCCTCCTCGATGGCGTTGTGATACTCCTTGACGCTCCCCGGCATGTTCGCCGCGTCGCGCCGGTAGACGCAGGAGACCGTCTCCGCCCCCTCGCGGATCGCCGTGCGCACGCAGTCCATGGCCGTGTCGCCGCCGCCGAGAACGACCACCCGCTTGCCGCGCACATCGAAGCGGCGTTCCAGAATGCCGCCCGATTCCCGCCGCTGCACCGCGCCGAGAAATTCCATGGCGAGAAAAACATTGCCGTGGTTCTCGTGGGCCAGATGGGGGAGTTTCCCGCCGGTGGCACCAAGACCGAGAAAGAGCGCGTCGTAGCGGTTCAGCAGTTCGTCGAAGGCGACGTCGCGGCCGACCTCGCAGTTCAAGTGGAGGTTGAGTCCGGCCTCTTGGAGGAGATCGAAGCGCCGCCGCACCAGGTTTTTGTCGAGCTTGAAGTTGGGGATGCCGATGGCCAGCAGTCCCCCCGGCTCGGCGGCCCGTTCGTACAGATCGACCCCGATTCCGGCCCGCAGCAGGAAATGGGCGCAGGCGAGTCCGGCCGGGCCGGAGCCGATCACCGCCACCGCCCGCGGCCGGACGACGCCGGGAAAGGGGGGGTTCAGCCCGGCGGCGAAACCGAGATCGGCGATGGAGGCCTCGATGGCGCCGATGCTGATCGC
>CALJLX010000076.1 GCA_937982495.1 uncultured Desulfuromonas sp. | reverse complement strand
TGGCCGAAACCCTGGGGATCGCCGAGCGGGTTCTTTTTCTCGGGCGGCGCTCGGATGTCGCCGAGCTTTTGCCCTGTTTCGATGCCTTTGTCCTCAACAGCGATACCGAGGGCCTGAGCTATGCCGTTCTCGAAGCCATGGCCTGCGGCCTGCCGCTCATCGCCACGGCGGTGGGGGGGAATGTGCGGCTGGTTCGGGACGGGCGTCAGGGCCTGCTGGTCCCCGCCGGTGACGGAGATGCCCTGGCGGCGGTGCTGGCCCGGGTCCTGGCCGCACCGGATTCGTTGGCGGCGATGGGCCGCGAGGCCCGGATGATGGTGGACACCGAATACGGCATGACGGCGATGCTGGCCCGCTACCATGCCCTTTACCGCGAACTCGCAGGATGACACCTTCATGAAACCATTGCGTCCGGTTATCCTTGGGGCCTTCGGGCCGCCGACTCTCGCCTGTCTGCGTAGTTGGGGGCGGGCGGGGCTGGCGCCCGGGCTGATCGCCGTGCGGGGGCCGGGGGAGCCGCGTCCCGCCTCCAAATATCTGGCCGGCTCCGTCGACCTCTCCCGCGACGAGCTCTACACCGAGCGGGGGTTGGAGATCATCCTTCGCTTCCTCGTCGACTTCGGTGCCTCGGGTCTGACCTGCATCGACGAGAATATCGCCCAATGGCTCAACGACCAGCGGCCGAATCTGCCCGCGACTATCCCCCTGTGGCTGCCCCCCAGCGCCATGCTGCGCCGGGTGCTGGACAAGGCGGCGCAGATCGAGGCGGCGCGCCGGGTCGGGTTGACGGTATTGCCGACCTGGCTTTTCTCTTCCGCCGCCATGGACGAAGAGATTCCCGCGGACGGCTTTCCGTTGTGTCTGCGCCCCGCCGCCCCCGGCGCGGTCGAGCCGACTTTCAAAGTGCAAAATGTCGCTTCCACGGAGGAGTTGCGCGCTTTTCTCGCCGCCAGGGAATTTCGCGGGCAGGTGATCGGTCAGCCTTTCAGGAATCTGCCCAATCTGGTGGTCCACGGCACCCGCACCGCCGCCGGCGAGACCCTGGGCATGGCGGGTTTTCTCGTGGAGCGCAAGTTTCAGGGGGTGACGCTGACCCTGCGGCCGACGGCGCTGAGCGATGACTTCAAGGCACGTTGCGCCGCCTTTACCGAGGCGATGGATCTGGTCGGACACTATCATTCCGAGTTTCTGGCGGATTGGGCGACGGGCGAGAACCATTTCCTCGAAATCAACCACCGCTTCGGCGGCACCACCGCCAAGGTGTTGGTCTGCGGCTATCCCGAACCCCTCTACGCCCTGCGGGCGCAAGGGTATGACATCCCGGTGCCGGCGACGGTCCGGTCGATGACCGTGTCGAGCCTCAAGGCCTTGGGCAAGAGCGCTTATTTCGCTCTGCGAGATCGGAAGAGCACACGTCTGAACTCCAGTCACGAATCACCATCTC
>CALJLX010000075.1 GCA_937982495.1 uncultured Desulfuromonas sp. | reverse complement strand
GAGATGGTGATTCGTGACTGGAGTTCAGACGTGTGCTCTTCCGATCTGTCGCCCAGTTGGCGATTGCCAGGAAGGCTTTGTCCGATACGACCCTGTGTGCCCCCACCAGCGGCTACATCGCCAGAAGGTCGATCGAGCCCGGCGACACCGCCGCCGCCGGGCAACCCGTCTTCGAGATCGTTCAGATGGAGCCCGTGGAGGTGAACGTCGGCGTGCCGGAAACGGACGTCCACCGCGTCAGGATCGGGCAGACCGCGGACATCACCGCTCCGGCCCTCCCGGGAAAGACGTTCCAGGGGATAGTGCGCCTCATCAACGTCTCGGCCGACCCCAACACCCGAACCTACATGGCCAGGATCGCCGTGGAGAATCCCGAGCGCCTGCTGCGCGTCGGAATGGTGGCGGAAGCCGTCATCCGCGGCGACCGGGCGGTAGCGATGGCAACGCTCCCGGGGGAGACGGTGGTGCGCGATCCGCAGGGAGCGCCGCAGGTCTTCGTCTACTACCCCGACCAGCAGCGCGTCTACGCCAAGCGCGTGGAAATCGGAGCCGCCGCCGGCAGAGACGTAGAGATCAAGAGTGGGCTTACCGGTGACGAGCTGATCGTTCTGGCCGGGCAGACGAGGCTCAGAGACGGCCTGCTCGTCTCGGCCACGGAACAGACTCTCCCCAAATAACCCCATTCAGGAACAGACTGACATGAAACCGATAAAGTTTTCCCTACGCTACCCCGTCGTTACGCTCATTCTGACGGCCATGGTCGTCATGGTCGGCATCCATGCCTTCCTGAAAATGCAGCGGACGGAAGATCCGACGATCACCATCCGGACCGGGCTCGTCGCCGCGATGTACCCGGGCGCGACCTCCGAGCAGGTGGAAAAACAGGTCACGAAAACCCTGGAAAAGCACATCTTCAAGTTCCCCGAGGTGCGCAAGGAAAAGACCTATTCGACAAGCCGCCCCGGCCTCGCCATCATCAATGTCGAACTGGAGGACAATATCAGGAATTCTGACCAGTTCTGGGCCAAGCTGCGTCACGAGATGAACGTCGTCAAGAGCACCGAACTCCCCGACGGGGTAAGGGGGCCGGTGGTCAATTCCGATTTCGGCGACACGGTCGCCATGCTGATCGCCGTTCACGGCAAGCGCTACGGCTACCGCGAGCTGCGGGACTTCGCCGACAAGATCCACGACGAGATGCGCACCGTGCGCGAAGTGGGAAAGCTTGTGACCTACGGAACGCAGTCGGAAGAAGTCTGGGTCACCGGCAGCCTGGAGCGGATGGCGCAGTATTTTGCCGACCCCAGCCAGGTGGCGAACGCCCTCAGGCAGCGAAACGTCATCCAGGGCGCGGGACATTTCGAAGCTGACCGGTCGAAGATCCCCATGCGGACGACCGGGATTTTCAATACGGAAGACGAGATACGCAACGTGATGATCGACGTCTCCAGGGATGGCCATCCGGTCTACATCAAGGATTTTGCAGAGGTGGAGCGCCGGTACCAGGACCCGACCTTCCTGGTGCGCTACGACGGCGAGCCGTGCCTGCTGCTCTCGGTGGAGATGCAGAAGGGGAAGAACATCGTCGAACTCGGTAAGCAGTTGGATCACGTTTTCCAGCGCCTCAAGGTTCTCCTTCCCCCCGACGTTCAACTCGACCTGGTCGCCAACCAGCCGGGGGTGGTCGAGGAGAGGATTGCGAATCTGAGCCATGAG
>CALJLX010000074.1 GCA_937982495.1 uncultured Desulfuromonas sp. | reverse complement strand
GCTCTTCAGCCATCATCCCGATTGCGACCGGGTGCTGGTCTACGACCGCAAAGGGACCCATCAGGGACTGGGGGGATTTTTCAGGTTTGTCGCCGAGCTGCGGCGCGAACGCTTCGATCTCGCTATCCTCCTGCAGAACGCTGTCGAGGCCGCGATTCTCGCCACGCTGGCCGGGATTCCCCGTCGCGCCGGCTATCGCAGCGACGGTCGCGCCCTGCTGCTCAGCCACGGCGTGCCCGTCGGCGAAGCGGAAAAACGTCTGCATCACACCGACTACTACCTGCGCATGCTCGCCGGGGTGGGGATCACCGGCGAGCCCGGGCCTCTGCATCTGGCCTGCACTGACGCAGAAATCGCCGAGGCCGAGGCGCGGCTCGGCGGGGGGCAATGGCTCGCCGTCAATCCCGGTGCCGCCTACGGTTCGGCCAAGCGCTGGCTTCCACAACGCTTCGCCGAGGTCGCCGACCGCCTGGCCGAGGCCTACGGCTTGCGGGTGCTGCTCACCGGCGGTCCCGGCGAGGTCGAGATCGGTCGGGACATCGAGCGGGCCATGAGCCATCGGCCTCTCAATCTCATCGGCCAGACCCGGGTGCGGGAAATGATGGCGCTGCTTTCCCGCTGCCGACTGATGATCACCAATGATTCCGGGCCGATGCACGTCGCCGCCGCCTTCGGCGTGCCGCTGGTGGCGGTCTTCGGTCCCACCGACCACAGCACCACCTCGCCCCTCTCCGAGCGGGCGCGCATCGTCCGCAAACCCGTCGATTGCGCCCCCTGCCTGCTGCGCCAGTGCCCCACCGACCACCGCTGCATGGAGGCGATCGCGGCCCAAGATGTGCTCGCCGCCGCCGAGGAGTTGCTGAAGGGATGAAGGTGCTTGTCGTCAAGATCAGCGCCCTCGGGGATGTGGTCCATGCCCTGCCGGTTCTGGCCTATCTCAAGAGCGCCGATTCCACCGTGGAAATCGACTGGCTGGTGGAAAAGGCCTTCGCCCCGCTGCTCGAAGGGCATCCGCTGATCCGCCGGGTGCATGCGCTGGAAATGAAAGCCTGGCGGCGGCAGGGCTGGAAGCAGGCCGTCGCCGGCACCCTGGGGATGATTCGCGCCCTGCGTCGGGAGCGTTACGACCTGGTTCTCGATCTGCAAGGCAACAGCAAGAGCGGCCTCTTCACCCTGCTTTCCGGCGCGCCGCTGCGGGTCGGTTTTGACCGGGAGGGCGCTCGCGAGTGGCCCAATCTTCTGGCCACCAGCCGTCGCGTGTCTCTGACCGCCGCCGACCATCACGTCGGTGATCGCGCCCTGGCCCTGGCCCGGGCCGGTCTTCCCGGCGGCAACGCCGCCCTCTTGGCCGGGCCGCTTCCCGTCGAGCCGCAAGCGCTGGCGAAGATCGAGGCGCTGCTGACGGAAGCGGGATTGGGCGCCGGGCCGCTGGTGGTGCTTCATTACGGCACCACCTGGACGACCAAGCTCTGGCCGCTGGAGTCCTGGCAGCAACTGGCATCCTTGTTGGCTGAAAAGGGCCTCCGGCCGATTCTGACCTGGGGCAACGACAAAGAAGAGGCGGCGGCCCAATCGATTTTCGCGGCGAGCGCGGGGCGGGCGGTGATCTGGCCGCGCGGCGGCCTCAAGGATCTGGTCGCCCTGTTGAGCCGGGTCGATCTGGTCGTCGGCGCCGATACCGGACCGGTGCACATCGCCGCGGCGGTCGACACCCCGACCGTTTCCATCTACCGCGTCACCGACGCCACACGCAACGGCCCGCGCGGCGAGAAGCACATCCGTCTACAAGTCGATCTGCCCTGTTCCCCCTGTCTCAAAAAAGCCTGCGAGAGGGACGGCGAGTGCGGCGGAAGGATCACTCCCGCCCAGGTGCTTGCCGCCATGGCGACTCTTTGCCCGGCTTTGAGCTCCGACTCATGATCAATATCCTGCATCTGATCCATAAATACCGGGGGGATTACCCGCTGCTCAACCAACAGGTGAATCTCGATCCGGCCCGGTTTCGTACCGTTGTCTGTTATCTGAGCGGCGAAGACGATGGCCGCAACAGCCTCCCCGCCGCCGGCATCAAGACGCTCTATCTGGGTTTCAAGCCGCAACGTCTGCGGTTGCACAACCTGTCCCTGCTCCGCCGTCTGAAACAACTCATGGACGAAAACGACATCCAGGTGGTGAACTGCCAGCAGCATCGCACCACTCCCCTTGGCGTGATTGCCGCGGGCATGGCCGGGAACAAACCTGCGGTCGTTTCCACCCTGCATGGACTGGGAACGGCCACCTCTATTCGTCGCAAATTGCTGAACTGGTTCCTTTATCGTTCACTGCATCGCATCATCGCCATATCCCGGGGGGTTTCCGAGGATATCCGCCGTTCCAACTGGGGGCTGAGCGCGGATAAGGTGGCGACGGTGCAAAATGGCTTGAATTATGATCGTTTTCTTGAGCCGCTTGCACGGGGAGAGGCCCGTCGGCAGCTCTTTCCCGAGGTCCCGGACGGTTTTTGGTTCGGCACCGTCGGGCGTCTTTCTCCGGTGAAAAATCATGCGACGATGTTTGACGCCTTTCAGCGCGTGACGCATGAACTTCCGAACAGTTTTCTGCTTGTCGTCGGCGATGGCGAATTGCGGCAGGAACTGGAGACCCAGTGCGAGTTCCTGGGGATTGCCCGGCAGGTTTTTTTTCTCGGTTGGCGCCGGGATATCCCAAAGGTCTTGAAGTCCCTGGATGTCTTTCTTTTGCCGTCGCTGCGGGAAGGGTTGCCCTTGGCGCTTCTGGAGGCCATGGCCTGTGGCCTTCCCGTGGTGGCTTCAGCCGTCGGCGGCATTCCGGAAGTTGTCGAGGGTGAGGATTTCGCGCAACTGGTCGCTCCCGATGACAGTCACGGGATGGCTGAAGCCATGCTGCGAACGGCCCGTCTTTCCAGCCGGGAATTGCACATGCGCGGTGAAGCTGCACGGCGGCGGGCGTTGACCACATTTTCCGCCGAACGCATGATCGCCGGTTACGAGCAGGTCTATCAGGACGCCTATGCGGACTGGCGGCGTCGCAACCCGGGGGCGGCTCGATGAGACTGGCCTTCTGTCTCTTCAGATATTTCCCCTTCGGCGGGCTGCAGCGGGATTTCCTGCGCATCGCCCAAGCCTGCCGGGAACGGGGTCATGAAGTCGACGTCTATGCCATCGATTGGGAAGGCACGGTCCCCGAGGGTCTCAACCTGCATCTTTTGGAAGTATCTGGCCTGACCAACCATGGTCGGGCGCGGGCTTTTGCCCGGAAACTTTCCGAACGGCTGGCCGTTGAAAACTACGCAGCCGTGGTCGGCTTCAATAAGCTGCCGGGGCTGGATCTTTATTTCGCGGCGGATCCCTGTTTCGCGGCCAGGGCAGCGCAACGCGGTCCTCTGTACCGGCTGAGCGGCCGTTATCGAACCTACGCCGCCCTGGAACAGGCGGTCTTCGATGTCCGGTCCCGCACCGAAATCCTTCTGATTTCCGAGGTCGAAAAGCCCCATTTCATCCACCATTACGGCACCGCCGAGGCGCGCTTCCATTTTCTGCCGCCGGGCATCTCCCGCGACCGCATGGCGCCGCCCGACGCCGTGGAGCGGCGCGAACTTTTTCGTAAAGCACAAGGGTTCGCCGCCGACGAACGATTACTGCTGATGGTCGGTTCGGGCTATCGGACCAAGGGCCTCGATCGGTCCATCCGCGCCTTGGCCGCTCTCCCCGAGGCCTTGCGTGACTCGACCCGGTTGCTGGTGGTCGGCAAAGGGAAGGGAGCTCCCTTCCTGCGCCTGGCCCGGCAACTGGGGGTCGCCGAACGGGTGCATCTCTATGGGGGGCGCGACGACGTCCCCGACTTTTTGCTTGGCGCCGATCTGCTTTTGCAACCGTCCTATTACGAGAATACCGGCACCGCCATCGTCGAGGCCCTGGCTTCCGGGCTACCGGTTCTGGCCACCGCCAACTGCGGCTATGCCCATTATGTCGCGGATGCCGATGCCGGCAAGCTGGTGCCCATGCCCTTTGCGCAATCGGTCATGAACGCTCGATTGCGGGAGATGCTCAGTTCCGGCGAACTCCCCCGCTGGCGGGAGAATGCCCTGGGTTTTGCGGCCCGCACCGATCTTTACAGTCTGCCGAAACGGGCGGCGGAGATCATCGAGGCGGTGGCCGAGGGGAGGGGGGCATGATCTGGCTGCGGGATGATATGCGGGCGCTCTTTCCCGGGGAGGACGCCTTCGACCGCATACTCACTCTGCAGGGTGAGGTCTTTCGGGAGTTGGCCGGGCGGCGGACGCTGCGGTTTTGCGTCGGCGAGCGGAGTTATTTCGCCAAACTGCATTTCGGTGTCGGCTGGAATGAAATTTTCAAGAATCTCTGGCGCTTGCGCCAGCCGGTTCTCGGCGCCGGCCAGGAATGGCGGGCCATTCAGCGCTTCGAGGCGTTGGGGGTCGCGACCATGACTCTCGCCGCCTATGGGGAACGGGGCGGTAATCCGGCGCGGCGGGAATCCTTTGTGATCACCGACGAACTGGTCAACACCATCAGCCTGGAAGATCTCAGCCGGAATTGGCGGACTGCCCCTCCCGCGCCGGGTTTTAAGCGGGCGCTGATCGCCAGGGTCGCGGAAATTGCCCGGACCCTCCATGAAAACGGGGTCAACCATCGGGATTTTTACCTCTGCCATTTTCTACTGGAGCAAACCACCGGCAGCGCCGGGCAGGGTAGGGTATCGCCCAAACTCCACGTGATCGATTTGCACCGGGTGCAGATTCGTCGCCGCACGCCAAAGCGTTGGGTGATCAAGGATTTGGCCGGACTCTTCTTCTCGAGTCTGGATATAGGTCTCACCTCCCGGGATGTTTATCGTTTTCTGCGGCATTACCGGCGGCGCAGCTTGCGGGAGATGTTTTCGAGAGAATCCGCTTTCTGGTCCCGGGTGACGCGCCGCGCCGTGCGCCTCTACCAGCGGGACTTCAAACGCCTGCCCCGGTTACCGAAGGGGCTGGGGATCCCGGGTTGAAGGATGACGATGCTCTTTTCCGTTGTGATACCGGCCTACAATTATGCGGCCTATCTGCCCCGGGCCATCGACTCGGTGCTGGCTCAGTCCGGCGACGATTTTGAAATCATCGTCGTCGATGACGGGTCCACGGACGACACCCCCGCCCTCGGCGCCCGCTATCAGCAACTGCACCCGGAGCGGGTGCGCTATCTTCGTCAAGACAACGGCGGCCCGGCCAAGGCCCGCAATCGCGGAGTCGAGGAGTCGCGGGGGGAGTTTCTCGTTTTTCTCGACGCCGACGACCGCCTGCTGCCGGATGCCTTGGAACGTTTTCGTCCCTGGACTCAAGAAAACCGCTGGGGGATGGTCTGCGGTGGCCATCAGTCCCGGCATCCCGACGGCAAGATTCGGCTCCATGCTCCCGCTGTCCTGGCCGATGACCGGTTGGCGAATTTTACCGCCTATATCCGCCGCGAGTTTGGGATCTCCAACGGGGCGACGCTGGTTGCCCGAGAGGTCTTCGAGGTCATCCGCTATCCGGAAGGCTTGCGTAACAGCGAGGATATTCCCGTATTCGCCCAGACCCTGGCGCTGTTCGACTGCCGCTCTTTTCCCGAACCGGTCCTTGAGGTTTTCAAGCACGATGACAGTTTGCGGAATAACATAGACATGATCCTGCAAGCAGGTTCGGCATTGACCGATATCCTCTTCGACGAGGCTCTCCTGCCCCCCCGGTTTCTGGCCTTGCGCGGGGAATTCGAGGGACGTAACGCTCTCTCGGTCTTTCGCTCCCTGTATCTCGCCGGGCGCCATGCCGAGGCACGTTATTGGTACCACCGGGCTTTGCGGCTTGCCCCCCGGTTGTTGACGGAGTGGTCCTATCTGAGCAAATATGTGCGCAGCTATGTCAAAGGATAAGGCGCTGCTCGCTACCCGAGAAGCGATGTCTCGTTGATGACTGGGTGCTTGGGGAAAAATCCGAAAATGATCCTGGATCCGGAACCGGAGGTTCGTGAAATGCGGGGACCGTTTCGGGTGTTCCAGCGGCAAACCCGGTTGGTGACCGATCTCCTTGATAGCCTGTTGCCCGAACCCGACCGCATTATCGCCAGCGCCGAGATCTTTAAGCAGGGAAGCCGCAACCATTCGGTGCGCGTCGAACTGGCGGGTCAGTCATATTTTCTGAAGCGCTACAATTGTCGGGGCTGGGGCTATCGTTTGGGCAATCTCTTGCGACAATCGCGGGCGGTTCGCACCTGGCGGGTGCATCTGGAGTTTCTTCGGCGTGGAATCGCCATTCAGGAACCCCTGCTCTGTCTGGAAGAGCGGAATTTTCGCCTGCTCGGCCGATCCTACCTGTTAACCGGATTCGTCGAGGGGGCATCCTCTTTAATGGAGCTTTGGCCAACCTTGACGGTCGATGAGAAGTCTTCTCTATTGAGGTGTCTGGCGGAGCACTTGGGACACCTGCATCGTTCCGGTGCCCTGCATGGGGACCTCAAGTGGTACAACATTCTGATTCGGCGTACGGCCGCCGGTTGGCAGCCGACTTTGGTTGATTTGGATGGCAGCCGTATTTTACGATGTGCCTCGGCGCGCAAAGCCAGGGAGGACATCGACAGGTTCCTGCGGGATCTGGAAGAGTATGAAAGCGATCCTCGGTTAAAACCGTTTTTCGAGGAGGCCTGGCGGGAGCGGGCGGGATTGAAATGAGAGGACTCGTAGCCTTCGATGGCGCGACGATCCGGCGTTGTAACCGGTTGGCGAGGGAGTCGTTGCGCAATGGTGCACATTTTGTCGTCGACCGCAGCCATGGGTTTCGCATGTATCGCCGGCGAACTGCCCAGGCTGAAGAGTTGTGTGCCGAGTTGCTCCCCGATCCCGACAGGTTTCTTGAAGAAGGCGACCTGCTGGCGGGGCGCGGCAGATCGGAAGAGCACACGTCTGAACTCCAGTCACGAATCACCATATCG
>CALJLX010000073.1 GCA_937982495.1 uncultured Desulfuromonas sp. | reverse complement strand
AGCGACCCTGGCAACAGGGTCGCTTTTTTTATAAAGGTGCATTGGAACCGGCGCCGACATTAGCCTCTTTGACAGGTCTTGTGGGTCAATTTATCAAATTCTTGACCTTTTGCAGCGCTTCCTGCCAGGGACGCCAATTCTCCCGGGCTGTACCGGAACCGCATTCCGGAGGCAACCGACAATGGATCATGTCGTCCAGCAGGGTGTCCAGTTCCGGGATCAACGCCAAACACTGGCAGGGACGTTTCGCCGGGGGATAAGAACAGCCTTCCGGGCCCAACTCGGCGCAACCATGCTCCGACTCCGGGGGGGCCGGGATGAGGATGCCGCCGACGTCCCTTAAGGTAAGGGTATTTTCGCCGAGGATGTTGCTCAGTTCTTGGATTGTCGGTTCTCGACCGTTGGCGAAAATCGCGAAGAAACGTTGCGGATCACTCCATACGCCGGGGTGCCCCTGGCAACAGCGACCTTGACATTGACGGCAAAGGGTATCATCGATATTCGCATCATTCATTGTTTGCACTCGAATTGCATCTCCAGGTGATCCTGGGCTCAGGTCGGATCATGTGCCGTAGAACGCCAGGTGTCTCCTGTGTCGAACAACCGGCCGCCGATTTTGCAGCAGGTTGCCGCACGGTTACTTTTTCAGTTCGATTCCGAATCCCTTGATTTTCCGATGCAGGTTGGAACGCTCGATATCGATGACTTCCGCCGTACGGGAAATGTTCCAGTCGTTTTCTTCAAGTTTCTGCAGCAGATATTCCTTTTCGAACTCTTCCTTGGCCTCGCGGAAGGTGCCCGCCTCAAGCGCCGGAGAGATGCCTGTTTTCGCTGTTTCGGTTTTTTTCGGAAAAAGGGCAGCCGGAAGGTGTTTTTCAGTAATCAGCGGATCAGGGACCATAATGACAAGGCGTTCGACGATGTTTTTCAGCTCACGCACATTTCCGGGCCAGGAATAGTTTACCAGTGCCGCCATGGCTTCCGGGGTCAGGGTCTTGATCTCGCGGCTTTCCTTGCCGCAGAAAAATTGCAGAAAATGCTCAACCAGTCGGGGAATATCTTCCTTGCGCTCCCGCAGTGGCGGAACTTCGAAGGGGAGAACATTGAGCCGGTAATAGAGATCCTCCCGAAAGTTCCCTTTGACGATTTCCGCTTCCAGATCCTTATTGGTCGCCGCGATGACCCGCACGTCGACTTCGATAGTGCGGCTTCCTCCCACCCGTTCGAATTTCTTCTCTTGCAGGATACGGAGGACTTTCGCCTGGGTTTTCAGGCTCATGTCGCCGATTTCATCAAGGAATAACGTCCCTTCGTGGGCCAGATCGAACTTGCCTTTGCGCAGGGCGGTGGCGCCGGTAAAGGAGCCTTTTTCGTGACCGAAGAGCTCCGATTCGATGAGTTCCTCGGGGATAGCCGCGCAGTTGACCTCGACGAAGGGTTTGCTCGCCCGTTGGGAATGGGCATGAATGGCCCTGGCCACCAGTTCCTTGCCGGTCCCGTTCTCGCCGGTAATCAGGACCCATCCCGATGTCGGTGCGGCGATACTGATCTGTTCCTTGAGCAGTCGAATCGCCTCGCCATTGCCGATCATTTCGTGTTCCTTGGCGATGCGGGCTTTCAGGGTGCGGTTTTCTTCCACTAACTGCCCGATAGTCAGGGCATTCTGCGCCGCAAGCAGCAGCTTTTCCAGGGACAGGGGCTTTTCGATGAAATCGTAAGCGCCCAGCTTGGTCGCTTTCACGGCGGTTTCAATGGTGCCGTGTCCGCTCATCATGATGACCAACTGATCCGGGGTGATTTCGCGGATCTTTCGCAGGGTTTCGATCCCGTCAATACCCGGCATCCAGATGTCGAGCAGAATCAGGTCAGGATCTTCATCCTTGAGCACGCTTAACCCCTGTTCACCGCTCTCTGCCGACAAGGTCCGGAACCCTTCATCCTGCAAAATTCCTGTCAGGCTTGCGCGAATACTTTCTTCGTCATCAATAATCAGTATCGTTTTCATGGCCGTCCTTTTTTAGTTCAAGCCGGTAGGCTGTTTTCGCTCACGGGCAGTTCGACAATGAATTTGGTCCCTTGTGGAGGGTTGTCCTTAACCCGGATGTAGCCGTGATGATCGGAGACGATGGTTGAGACGATCGCCAGTCCGAGTCCCGAGCCGGTTTTTTTGGTGGAAAAATAAGGTTCGAAGAGTCGGGGTTTGTCGTCGGGATGGATGCCGCAGCCGTTATCGATCACGGCGAAGGTCACCATCTGCAGGGAAGGGTTATAGCTGGTTTCCACGGTAATTGTGGGAGCCGCGACTTCTTGTACGGCGCTGACGGCATTTTCGAAAAGATTGATGAGAACCCGCTTGATCTGTTCCCGGTCGAGACTGAAGGGGGGGATCTCGGGGCAGGGTTCGAAGATGAAGCGAAGATCTTTATGTCCTTCCTGGTAGAGGATCAGGGTTTCGCTGATCAATTCATTGAGATTGTTCAGGGTCGGATTCCCTGCCGGCATCCGGGCGAAGTTGGAAAATTCATTCACCAGATTCTTCAGTTCGTCCACCTGGGTCACGATCATCCGCGTGCATTCGTCAAAAACCCTGTCGTCATCGCTGAAGCGGTCGAGATAGCGGCGCCGCAGCCGTTGCGCCGAGAGCTGGATGGGGGTCAGGGGATTTTTGATTTCATGGGCAATGCGTCGGGCGACCTCCCGCCAGGCGGCCATGCGTTGAGCCTTGATGATATGGGTCAGGTCGTCGAAAACCACGACCGTGCCGAGAAATTCCTGATTTTCATCGCGCAGTGTCGTAATGTTGAAGAGGAAGGTGACCCTGTTCTCCTGCACGGGAATCGTGACCTGCTTGCGGATCGAATCTTTTCCGGAGAGTTTCAGGTCCTTGAGGAAATCCTTGACCATGGGCAGGTGTTCGACGCTGACCACATCCCAGAAACTGCGACCGACGATCTGTCCCGGCTGAATCTTGAGCAGATTTTCCGCCGATTTGTTGATCGTGCTGATGAAACCATCCTTGTCGACGGAGATAACCCCGGCGGTGACGTTTTTCAGGACGGTTTCCATATAACGCCGGCGCTGATCGATCTCCGCGTAGGTTGCCTGCAAGTCCTGGTTGGCTTTACGGATTTCCTCTTGCCCTTTGCGCAGATCGTCGGTCATCTGATTGAAGGCCTTGACCAGGCTGCCGATCTCGTCGTCCCCCAATTGTTCGATCTGCACGGTGAGATCGCCGTCGGCGACCCGGCTGGTGGCCTGGGCCAGTTCCTGGATCGGCACGGTAATGCCCCGCGCCAAACGAAAACCGAACCAGGTGGCGAGAAAGACGATGACCAGGGCGATCAATAAGAGAACGGCGACATATCCCTTTTTGATCTTGTTTTTAAGCAGTTTGGTGTCTTTGTATTGCTCGTAGGAGGACGAAATCTCCTTCATCTTGTTGACCAGGGAATGGGGAACGTAGTAGTTGACGACCACGACCGCCACCACATCCTCGGGGTTCCAGTTGGATCGTACCGGCACGATCCCTCGGATCAGATCGGCTTTGCCGATGGGGGTAATCCGGGTGAAGCGCTTGCCTTGCAGGCCCTCGCGGATATTCTCCGAGCCGGGATCGGTAAACTCCGCCGTCGGAATCTGCGGGTTGGCGGCGCGAACCAGTTCCTCGTAGGTGGCGGAAAAGACCTCGACGACGCCGAGATTGTATTCTTTCTGCTTGGTTTTGATCAACTCCCTGAGGCGCGGCAGGTTCTCCTCATTGAGCAGCTTCTCCTGCCTGATGGTGTGGGCCAGTTGGTCGGCATAGTAGAGAGCGTTGGCCGCCGAGGTCTCGTAATAGGTTTCCGCGACCTGCAGAGCTTCCTGGAGGGAGGTTTCGACCTGGGTATTGAACCAGCTTTCGATGGAACTGGTGATAAACCCGGCGGAAACGAAAAAGAGCAACAGGGTGGGGATCAGGGAGAGGGAAACAAACGCCACCACCAGCTTGGATCGGAGTCGTGCCCCGGGGACATTGCTGCGTCGGTCCAGAATCAGCTTGAAGAGATTTCTGAAAACCAGGAAAAGAAAAAGCAGGATCAGCAGAATGTTGACGTTGATCAAAGCCAGCACGAGGATCGTGTTGGAGAGGGGAAGCTTGGACGAAAGGTCGAGAAGTTGCGATTCGAAGTTGGAAAAAATCGCGACCAGGACGAGGAGGGCGAGGATCAGCAGCCATTCGCGGCGCCGTTTACGGTTTTCCGTCGGGTCCGATTGTGGGACGTGGGAGCTGGACATGCGATGCCTCAAGTGAACGAATCAAATTTGATGGCGTCGCAAAAACTCACCAACTGCTGCGTTGCTGCAACCGGCTCGCTGCTTCGACGTACGAAAGTACGCCTCATTGCTCGCCAATTGCGCGCCTTGCATTTGGCGCTTTTTGCTTAGCCATCCACCGAGATGCTTTTTACGAAAGCATCAAATTCGCAATACTAGAATAAGATCAAGTTCTTTGGCAAGGTTTCGCGGAAAACCCTCGATTCGGAACAAAAAAGGCAGCCAGAGGCTGCCTTTTTTGTTCTGTTCGCCGGAAGGGATCAGGCTTCGGAAAGGGCCAACCCGGTGGCAAGCGCGGGGGGCGCGGCCAACAGCGCTTCCTGCAGATCGTTTTCCGTGAACTCCACCAGCCGCCAGGCGTCGGGGGTTGCGAGAATCTTCTCGATCATCTGGTGGTTGATGTCGTGTCCCGACTTGAAGGTTTTGAAATGACCCAGGATCGGGAAGCCGGCCAAACTGAAGTCGCCGACGGCGTCGAGGATCTTGTGGCGGACGAATTCGTCCTGGAAACGCAGGCCTTCGGGGTTGAGAATTCCCTCGTCACCGATGACCACGGCGTTTTCCAGGGAGCCGCCCTGGGCCAGGCCGTTGGCCTTGAGATATTCCACTTCCTTGAGGAAGCCGAAGGTCCGGGCCGCGGCCAACTCCCGGCGGAAAAAGTCGGGAGTCACTTTCACCGAACGATGCTGCAGGCCGATCACCGGATGGTCGAAGGCGATGTCGGCGGTGATGCGGAAGAAACGGGAAGGAATGACGGTGACCCGCTTCTCCCCGTCGATGACGGTGAGGGGTTTGCGGATGGCGAGAAACTTGCGGCTGCGGGAGAGGGAACGCAGGCCCGCCTTGCGGATCGCTTTGACGAAATAATGGGCGCTGCCGTCCATGATCGGGACTTCCGGGCCATCGATGTCGATGTGCAGGTTGTCGATCCCCAGGGCGCAAAGGGCGGCCATCAGGTGTTCCACCGTCGAAACGGTTAGGCCGCTCTTGCCGATGACGGTGGCCAGGCGGGTATCGACGACATTGGCGGAGATCGCTTCGATGGATACCGTGCGCTCCCCTTCGGAACGATGAAAGACAATGCCGTTACCTGCCTCCGCGGGGCGAAGGTGCATGCGGATGGTTCGGCCCGAATGGAGACCGACTCCGGCGAGGGTAATGGCTTTGGCGATGGTGCATTGATAGATCATCTGGGAAACTCCCTTGGCATGCTGAATCACAGGTTACGATTTCTTTTAATGCAAGGGTCTTGCCAACTGAGGTTGATTTGTAAGTATTCGAAATTTATATGGAAAATATTATCAATGGGGTTCTGGAGGGGAGGGGTGTTGCAGATGCACACGATTTCTTGTGGCGCTGAGGCCACAGTGCCACAGGATGTGGGAAGGGGTCAGAGGCGTCCCGAGCGGAGAATGGCGATGGCGAGCCACAGGCCGAGAAAGCCGGCGATGGAATAGCCGAGAAAACCGAGCATGGGAAAGCCGAAGAGCATGGGCCCCTTGTCGGTCTGCATGATCAGTGACGAGCCGATGATCAGGGCGGCGATGAGCATGCTGAAGGAAAGGCGGTTGCTCGATTTGTCGAGGTCGGTGATGAGCTTTTCGAGACCGCGGTGTTCCAGATCGATCTTGAATTTGTTGCGATTGACCCGGTTGATGAACTCCTTGAGATCGCGGGGGAGGTTCTTGGCCAGGGCGCCGTAGGATTGCACCACCCGGACCATTTCCTTGGAAAGATGACTGGGGGTGACCTTGTCCCGTACCAGTTTCTCCATGAAGGGGCGCAGATGGTCGATCATGTTGAAGGCGGGATCGAGTTGCCGGCCGATGCCCTCGATGGTGATCAGCGCCTTGCCGAGGAGCATCAGGTCGGCGGGGAATTTGATCCGGTAGATCGTGAGAATTTCGATGAATTCGGTGAGCAGGCGCCCGGCGTTGATTTCCTGCAGGGGAATTTCGTAATAGTTGTCGATCAGTTCGGTCAGGTCGCGCTTGAGCTGTTTGTTGTCGATATCCTCGGCGATGTCGCCGGAATAGAGGAGCAACGTGATGACGGTATCGACATCCCGTTGCAGAATCGCCAGCAACAGGTCGGCGAGCTGATATTTGACTTCGTTGTCCAACCGGCCGACCATGCCGTAATCGAGCATGCAGATGGTATTGCCCGGCAGAATGAAAAAATTGCCGGGGTGGGGGTCGCCGTGAAAGAGGCCGTCGACCAGTACCTGTTTGAGAAAGGCGTCGGCTCCGTGGCGGGCGATGGCTTTGAGATCGTAGCCTTCGTCCCGCAGGCGGCGGGTGTTGGAAACCTTGATTCCGTCGATGTATTCCATGGTCAAGACCCCCTCGCCGGTCAGGGGCCAGTGCACCTTGGGCACGTGTACGGTAGTGGAATGGGCGAAATTATTGGCGAAACGGTCGATGGTATGGCCTTCGCGGGTGAAGTCCATCTCGCGGTTGATAGTGCGGCGGAATTCCTTGACCACCCCGACCGGATCGTAGATGTCCGCCTTGGGGATGTGGTTTTCGATGAGATAGGCCAGCCCCAGCAGAATGTCGACATCGGTCTCGATGACCTTCTTGATCCCGGGACGGCGGACCTTGATGACGACCTGCTCGCCGCTCTTGAGCCGCCCCCGGTGCACCTGGGCGATGGAGGCGGCGGCCAGGGGAATGGGGGAGAGTTCGCTGAAAAGCTCATCCACCGGCGCGCCGAGTTCCTCGCGGATGTAGGTCTCGATTTCGTCGTAGGGCAGGGAGGGTACCTTGTCCTGCAACTTGCCGAATTCGTCGGCATATTCCTTGGGAATGATGTCGGGGCGGGTGGAGAGAATCTGCCCGAGCTTGATGAAGGTCGGGCCGAGCTCGACCATGGCCAGCCGCAACCGCTCCGGCTGACTGAGGCGCTCGATCTCCTTGGGGGCCGTCCCCAGGGTGACGATGCGACGGCCCAGTTCGAGATAGTAGTTGAGGTTAAGCTCTTCGACAATATGCCCGAAGCCGTACTTGATGAGGATGCCAAGCACGTTGCGATAACGGCGGATGGTGCGGATATTGCGGTTGAGCCGCAGAAAGGAGAGCATGGAGGCGGATTATTCCCCTTGAGCCCGGAGCTTTTCCTCCAGCTCCTTGACGCGTTGCTTGAGCGCGGCGTGTTCCTCGCCGGTAGCCACCCCGATCCGCTCGCAGGCTTTTTTCACTTCCTGCAGCGCCATTTCCTCCAGCTTCTTCTGGGTCTCCTTGGCCGCGCCTTGCAACTTGTCGAGCAGGGCCTTGCCCTCTTCCTCGGTGACGTTGAAGCGCTGTTTGAGATCCTGGATCAGTTCCTCGGCCTTTTTCTGGCTGAGGGAAACGGCGCCCATGCCGGCCAGCAGGGTTTTTTCGATCAGTTCAAACATGGCATTCTCCTTGGTGAATGAGGGGGGAGGTTGCGTTTCAGCAACGCGAAGCGCTGCTCGTCAGGTCCGGCCTGTTTTTATGCTGGCCTAAAAATAACATAAATTTCAAAGGTTTCAATGGTCGCCCAGAGCACGGATGGCGGCGAGCTCGGCGCGTGCGGCCTCTTCGCCGGCGCGGATGATCTCATCGGCCTTGTTGAATTCGAGCAGGGTGACACCGTTGAATTCCGGGCGCAGCAGCACGTCCGCGCCATCCCGGGCCAGACGCAGGCTGTTGATTTCGTTCTCCATAATAGCGATGCACTGGGCGAAGATACGCAACAGCCCCGGCGGCTTGCGGCCTTTTTCCGGCGGGCGGGGGTCGTCGCTTTCGCCCAGGGGCCAGAGATCGCGCAGCAGCCTCTCGACCATGGTCGAATCGAAAAAATCGAAGAGAGGATTTTTGCGCGGCTGATCCCGTTGCGGATTGGGCAGAAAGGCTTCCTGGGGACGTTTTTCCACTTCAGGGATGGCGCAGACGCCGATTACCCGGGTCGCGCCGAGATCGCGGGCGACATCCACGGGGACGGGATTGCACAGCCCGCCGTCGACGAGAAAACGCCCGGCGAAGGGTACCGGGGTGAAGATACCGGGGAAGGAGATCGCCGCCCGCAACGCTTCCCGCAACAATCCCCGGCGGATGACCAGCAGTTCCCCGCTTTCGACGTCGGTGGCGAGGACCGCCAGGGGAATGCGCAACTCCTCGAAAGTTTCCACCGGCAGAAGTTCAGAGATGAACCGGGCGACTTTTTTGCCGTCGATCAAGCCGGAAGTGGGGATGATCGGGTCGATCAGTCCGGCCATCTGCTGCCAGTCGACATTGCGCGCCACCTCTTCCATCCGCGTCAGCGGCACCCCGGCGGCGTAGAGGGCGCCGATCAGGGCGCCGATGGAGGTACCGGCGATACAGCCGACGGGGATGCCCTCGGCTTCGAGCACCTTGAGCACGCCGATGTGCGCCAGTCCCCGGGCGGCGCCGCTGCCGAGGGCCAGGCCGATGGAATTGCGCGGAATCGCGGGGGTGGTCATGGGCAACGGCTTTCCGGGAGAAGAAGATTAAAAGATCGGATCATTATAGGAGCCGCCCTCGTCCTTGACAAGGGGCGTCAGCGGCGGAAGAGCCAGAAGAGCAGGGAGAGGAGGAGGGAGACCAGCAGGCTGGTGGCCAGGGGGAAATAGAAGGAGAAGTTCTCCCGCTCGATGCGGATATCGCCCGGCAATTTGCCGAGCCAGGGGATACGCCCGCCATAGGTCAGCAGCAGTCCGACGAGAATGAGAACGACCCCGAGAATGATGAGCGGACGGCCCGGCGGCATCGGTCACTTTCCCGGGCGCGGCGCGTAACGGTCGTATTCCGAATAGATACAACCGCAATATTGTTGCCGGTAGAGACCGAGACGCTTCGACTCGGCGACCCCCAGATTCCAGCCTTTACGGAAATCCTCATAGATGAAGGTCAAGCCGTGACGACGGGCGAGGTCTTCTCCGGCCAGGCGGATCTCCTCGTGTTTCTGGAAGCGGGAGTAGAGCAGGGTCGAGGTGAAGCCGTCATACCCTTTCTCCGCCGCGACCTGCGCCGTTTCGGCGAGCCGCACCCGATAGCAATGGCCGCAGCGGTTGGCGGGGTCGGCGGCCACCGCGCCGAGAAATTCGGCGAGCTGGTAGTCTTCCTGGTAAAGCACCGGCAAGTCGGCCATGGCCGCGTATTCCCTGAGGGTATCCAGGCGGCGGCGAAATTCCAGGTAGGGATGGATATTGGGATTATGGAAATAGCCGGTCACCGCATGGCCGGCGTCGCGCAGACGGTCGACGGGATAGATGGCGCAGTTGGCGCAGCAGGTGTGCAACAGGATTTTCATGACAGCTCGATTCGCGGGTTGATGAGAAAGTCCATTTTCGCCCCTTGTCGGTGCTTTGTCAATCAGCCTCGCCCAGGAGGGTCGCCGGGGGCAGGCTTTGATCCCGCCACAGTTTCTCGACCATACGCTCCGCCGTCGCGGCCTGCGGGATGGCGGCATGGCAGGCATGGATCAGTTTGCCGCGCAGCGCGCGCAGATCGGCCCGATAGCGGGCAAGGATCGCTTCCGTCA
>CALJLX010000072.1 GCA_937982495.1 uncultured Desulfuromonas sp. | reverse complement strand
TCCCGGGACGAGGTGCTGGCCGGGTCGGATCGGCCGATGATGAAAGAGCGCTGGGCCGGGGCGGTCGATGTCGCCGGCGGCGAAACCCTGGTGGCGGCGATCAAATCGACCCGTTATGGCGGGGCGGTGACCTGCTGCGGACTGGTCGCCTCGCCGGAACTGTCCATGAACGTCTTCCCCTTTATCCTGCGCGGCGTCAGCCTGCTCGGCGTCGACTCGGTGCAGTGTCCCATGGCGCCGCGCCTCAAGGTCTGGGAGAAGCTCGCCGGCGACTGGAAACCCGCGCACCTGGAAAGCGTCGTCGAAGAAACGACCCTCGAAACCCTGGAACCCAAGTTCCACGCCATTCTCAAGGGCCAGGTCAGGGGGCGGGTGCTGGTGACGCTGTAGCCTGGATGGAAGGGAGGATATCCGCTTGCCGGACGGGTGTCGCGGCGTGCCGGCGCATATCTTGCAAAGAACAAGGTGGCCGGGGCGGCTGACGTTCAGCCGCCCCCCCTTTTTGACTCCCGCGGAGTGCAGTGCGAGATGGTTCTCCTTTCTTTCCTTCGCCGTTCCTCATTGTTACGATGTCTCTGGCTCTGGGGTTGCCTGTCCCTGTTCTGGCTGGCGGCTCCCGGCGGTTCGGCCGATGCGTCGGCGTTGTTTGCACCGGTCGCTTCTCTCTCGCTGCCGCCGGAAATTTCCGATCCGGTCGAAATGGTCGGTCAGTCGGTCGAAATTGTCAAAAAATCGACCAAAATCCCATTTGAACCCCTCCCCGTTTTTCCCCATTTCCGCTGTAAGGTCCCCCACCTCCTCCACGATGTCGCTCGCACCCTAGCGGAGCCGCTTCCCGTCCCTTCGGGCCTTGCCTTTCTCGCAGTCTTCCCGCCCCGCCCGCCGCCTCGCTCCTGATCGTTTTATAACCGTTTCCGCCAGTTGAATAAGCACGTCCATCCGTTTCGGGAAAGAACGCCCGGGTCTTTTCATGCGTTCTTGGTCCTGATCAAGGGAGGTCTATGATCCGTTTGACCCGCTGCGACGGGAGCGAGTTGCTGCTCAATCACGAGTTGATCGAAACGATCGAGGAAGCGCCGTACACGATCGTGTTCCTGACCAGCGGCCGCAACTATCTGGTCAAGGAAACGGCGGAAACCGTGGTGGACAGGATTGTCGCCTTTAAAGTCCGTCTGGCGCGGCGGATCGCGCTGGACGTTCCGGAGTGATTCGTATCGTCGTTTGCCGGAGCATTCCCGGCGGAAATCCGTTTATTTTTACGAAAGGCAAAACCAGTTATGGATATTGCAACGATTATCGGCTTGGTCCTCGGCCTCGGCGCGGTGGTTGGCGGGTTCGTTCTGGAAGGCGGCCATGTGACCGCGCTCCTGCAGCCGACCGCCGCCATGATCGTGCTGGGAGGAACCTTCGGCGCAACCTTCGTCAGTTTCCCGCTCTCGGTGATCCTGAAAGCGTTCAGGGATGCCGCCCAGGCGTTTTTCCCTCCTTCTATCGACCTGCGGCGGCTGGTCGAGGATATCGGCGGCTATGCCTCCAAGGTTCGCAAGGACGGGTTGATCAGCCTGGAACAGGAGGCCCAGGAAATCAGGGATCCTTTTTTGAAACAGGGTCTCTCCATGATCGTCGACGGCGCCGACCCCCAGCAGTTTCGGCTGATCATGGAAATCGAAATGGAAACCTTCGAAATCCACGCCAAGGCGAGCGCCGAATATTTCGAGGCCGCCGGCGGTTATGCCCCTACCATCGGCATCATCGGCGCGGTGCTGGGTTTGATTCATGTCATGGCGAACCTGTCCGACTCTAGCAAGCTTGGCGCCGGTATTGCCGTGGCCTTCGTCGCCACCATCTACGGCTTGGCGACCGCCAATATCTTCTGCATCCCGATCAGTACCAAGCTGAAACATCATGTGAAAGAGCGGATGCGGGAAAAGGAACTCATCCTGGAAGGACTTCTCTCGCTGTTGCAGGGCGAGCATCCCCGCCGGATCGAACAGAAGCTCATGGCCTATCTTCATGAGCGGTCTCACAGCTGACGAGGTTTTTTATGAGTAAACGAAAAAAAGCACAGGAAAAGGAGCCGAACCTCGAGCGCTGGCTGGTTTCCTATGCCGACTTCATTACCCTGTTGTTCGCGGTCTTTGTCGTTCTGTACGCCATGAGTCAGGTGGACAAGCAAAAGGCGGAACAGGCCGTTCGTTCCCTGCGCAGCGCCTTTGGCATGACGGCGGGAGGGGACGTTGGCGTCATTTCCGACATGGCGGAATCGTCCATACCGATCATGTCGCTGCCAGACGGGTCCGCCGCCGGCGGGGAGGGCGAACGGTATGCCGGAGCGAACGAACTGGCGCGAATGAAAGTCGAGCTGGAAACCTTTCTCGCCAATGTTGGGGCCAAGGACAAAGTTCGGATCACGCGCGACCGTCGATGGTTGCTTATTTCCCTGTCGGCCTCGAATTTTTTCTCATCGGGCGGCGCCGAGATCAATCCCGCGGTCCATCCCCTGCTCGACCGGGTGGCTCAGGCCCTGCTCCCCTACGACAACGAAATCCGGATCGAAGGACATACCGACAATCAGCGGAAACCGTCGGCGCGTTATTCCTCCAACTGGGATCTTTCTTCCGGACGTGCCCTGAGTCTGCTTCATTACCTGATTGAACGCCAAGGGATCGCGCCGACGCGACTCTCGGCCACCGGGTTCGGTGAACAGCATCCCATCGCCGATAACGCCACGGAAGAAGGGCGGATGCTCAATCGACGGGTCGACCTGCTGGTTCTGCTCAACGGACGGTGGGACCGCCGGGATTAGCCCGTCTTCAACCTCTGGACGCCAAGCAACCGACGGGGCGGGAATTCCCGGCTCCGTCGGTTTATGAGGGTAGGCCGTCGTGAAACGGGTATTTATTAATGCTTGACGAGGGGAGAGGGGGCGATTAGGTTAACCGCGTGGTTGGTCGGCAATTCCCGCCCGGGAAAGTTGACGACGGGACAGGTAATCAGGTTGGGGCCGTAGCCGGCGCCATTCCGCTAACGGAGAGATTTGCGATGACTGCTTGGCTTTTCTATCTCGGCACCGGCGCCTTCGCCGGGGTGCTTGCCGGGTTGCTCGGGGTTGGCGGCGGGGTCGTCATCGTGCCCCTGCTGGTCTTTACCTTCACCGCCCAACATCTGCCCGAGGCCTATATCCTCCACCTGGCCCTCGGCACCTCGCTGGCGAGCATCATCTTCACTTCCATTTCCAGTTTGCGCGCCCATCATCGTCGGGGGGCGGTCAATTGGCCGGTGGTCAAGGGGATTTCACCCGGCATCCTGGTTGGCACCTTTCTCGGTT
>CALJLX010000071.1 GCA_937982495.1 uncultured Desulfuromonas sp. | reverse complement strand
CACAGGGGGTTTCATGAGCATTCAGGGTAAATTGATGGCGCTGGTCGGCGGTATGTTGCTGTTGCTATGTCTCATCGGCTATGCGGGTTACTGGGGCACCTCCCGGGTCGCTCATGACGTGGTCGAACTCGACCGCTGGGGCAACATCGACATGGTCATGAATGAAGGGGTGATTCAACCGGTGGTCCGTTTCGCCGGCGCCGTCGAGCTCTATCACAACGCCCCCGGCGCGGAACATTTCGCGGAAGCGCAAGAAGCCCTGACGGCGGCCCGGGAGGGCCTGGCCGAGTGGCGACCGCTGCTCGCCGGCGAGGACGCCCTGGCCCAGGTCGCCGCATCGATCGCCGCCGATCTCGACCGCTACGCTGTCCTGCTGACGGAAATACGGGACCGCGGGCAGTACAGCGAAGCGACCGACCAGGCCCTCGACGGGCTTACCCAGGGCATTCTGAGCCGTCTGCACGAGGCCATGGAGGGGATCATCGATCCGGCCAAGGAACAGGCTATGGCCGATGCCGAAGCGAACAAGTCGCGGGTGCTGCTGATTCTGCTCGCGGGCCTCGCCATTTCCCTGACGGCCGCCGGCGGTTTCGGCCTGAGCCTGGCTCGCGGCATCAGCCTGCCGCTGCGCAAAAGCGTGGAGATGCTGGAAGAGATGGAAAAGGGGCATATCGATCTGCGCCTCAACCTCGGACAGCGCTCGGACGAAATCGGCCGCATGGCCGCGACCCTCGACCGTTTCGCCGACAGCCTGCAACACGAAATCGTCGATGTGCTGGGGCGCCTCGCCCAGGGCGATCTGACCTTCGACGCCCGTCCCCGCGACGACCGGGATCTTTTGCGCGGCGCGCTGAAAAAGCTCGGTTTCGACCTCCAGCACACCTTCTCCCAGATCCAGACGGTGGCAAATCAACTCGACAGCGGCTCGGACCAGGTTTCCGAATCGAGCCAGACCCTCTCCCAGGGAGCGACGGAACAGGCCGCCGCCCTGGAAGAGATCGGCGCCTCCCTCAACCAGATCACGGCCCAGACCCGCCAGAGCGCCGAAGGCGCCGGGGAAGCCAACGCCCTCTCGAACCGGGTCATGCAGGCGGCGGAAAAGGGGACCGAAGAGATGCGGCGCATGGTCGAGGCGATGAGCGACATCAACCAGGCCAGCCAGAACATTTCCAAGATCATCAAGACCATCGACGAGATCGCCTTCCAGACCAACCTGCTCGCCTTGAACGCGGCGGTGGAAGCCGCCCGCGCCGGCCAGCACGGCAAGGGCTTCGCGGTGGTCGCGGAAGAAGTACGCAACCTCGCCGCCCGCAGCGCCAAGGCCGCCCAGGAAACCACCCAACTCATCGAATCGTCGGTGAGCAAGGCGGCCAACGGCAACCAGATCGCCGAGCGCACCGCCGGCGCCCTCGATGAAATTGTCGTCGGCGTCACCCGCTTCAACTCCCTGGTCGGGGAAATCGCCGCCGCCGCCGAAGAACAGGTCCAGGCCATCGGCCAGATCAATCAGGGGTTGGGGCAGATCGGCCAGGCCACCCAGCAGAACACCGCCAGCGCCGAGGAGAGCGCCGCCGCTTCCGAGGAACTGTCCAGCCAAGCCGGCGAATTGCGGAGACTGCTGGCCCAGTTCAGGTTGCGGCAATCGGAGGCGACGCCGGTCGCCGCGCCGAGAAGAACGAAGGCCGCGCCCCGCGCCGCCGGTCTCGGCTGGGGAGGGAGCATCGGAACCGCCGCGAAGCGCCCGGCGACGGCCGACGACATCCCCCTCATCGCCTTAAACGACGCGGAAATGGGCCGCTACTGAGCCAACACCGGGAGGGGATTCCCCCTATTCTTATCGCCGAGGAGATACCTGCCGATGAAATTGACTCACATCCTGTTATCCAGTCTGCTCCTGTCGACCCTGGCCC
>CALJLX010000070.1 GCA_937982495.1 uncultured Desulfuromonas sp. | reverse complement strand
TGATCTTGCAGTAGCCGTTCTCGTCCATGATGGCCAGGTCGCCGGTATGCAGCCAGCCATCGGCATCAATGGCCCGGGCGGTCTCTTCCGGCATCTTGTAGTACCCCTTCATCACCAGATAGCCACGGGTGCAGAGTTCCCCCTGCTTGCCCGGCGGCAGTGCGGCGTTGGTCTCGATATCGACAATTTTCACCTCCACATCCGGCAGAGCCCGGCCCACGGTGGCCACCCGCAGCTCAATCGGATCATCGGTACGGGTCTGGGTGATCACCGGCGACGATTCAGTCTGGCCGTAGGCGATGGTGATCTCTGCGGCATGCATGTCGCGGATCACCCGCTTCATGACTTCGATGGGGCAGGGGGAGCCGGCCATGATGCCGGTGCGCAGGCTTGAGAGGTCGAACCTCTTGAATTCCGGATGCTCTAGCTCGGCAATGAACATGGTGGGCACGCCATGGACGGCGGTGCACTTCTCGGCCTCAATGGTCTGCAGCACCTTTAAGGGATCAAAGATCTCCACCGGCACCATGGTTGCGCCGTGGGTAACGCAGGCCAGCACCGCCAGCACGCAGCCGAAGCAGTGGAAGAAGGGGACCGGGATGCAAAGACGGTCCTTCTCGGTGAACTTCATGCACTCGCCGATATTGTAGCCGTTGTTGACGAGGTTGTGATGGGTGAGCATGACTCCCTTGGGAAAGCCGGTCGTCCCCGAGGTGTACTGCATGTTGATAACCTCGTGCTCATCGAGTCCGGCCTTAACCGCCGCCAGTTCGGCATCGGCGATCGTTTCCCCCAAGCGTTCCAGTTCGTTGAAGGCGAGCATGCCGGCGGGAGCGCCGTCGCCCAGGAAAATGACATTTTTCAGAAAAGGGAGTTTCTCGCAGGCCAGCTGCCCGAAAGGAGCGTTCGCCAGTTCGGGAACAACCGTGTTGACGGTTTCCACATAATTGGTGTCCTTGAACCCCTGGACCAGAAAGAGCGTGCTGGAATCGGACTGATTGAGTACGTACTCCAACTCCGCCGACTTGTAACTGGTATTGACCGTCACCAGCACCGCGCCGATCTTGGCGGTGGCGAACTGCAACACCACCCACTCGGGGACATTGGTCGCCCAGATCGCCAGATGCTCCCCTTTCTTCACCCCGATGGCCATAAGCCCCTTGGCGACCCGGTCACAGAGAGCGTCGAATTCCCGATAGCTGAGACGCAAACCCCGATCGGGATAGACGAGGGCGTCGTTCTCGGGAAAACGCCGGGCGGTGTCTTCGAGCAGAGCGCCCATGGTAAAGTGCAGCAGGTTCGACATGGCTCGAAACTCCTTCAAGGCACGGGACCAAACCCTTGTTCAGTCTCGCGAAACTTTGGTTTAAGGAAGTTATCTTACTGTTTTTAAAATGGTTTTTTGAATATCACAGGGCTGGTGCATTAGTCAACGAAAAAGGCTGAAGAAGGGAAGCAGCAAGGATTAGAGCGAAGACAGGGGGAAGGATTCTGTATATTTTTTAGGCAAAAGGCCAATTCATACCAAGGCACAGGGAGTTAGAAAAAAGATTCGGACTTTTCCACACGGCCGTCCACAAGGGGTGTGGACGGGACAAAAATGGTCAATGCCTCTCCCGGGAACCCAGCCAATCGGTAAACTCGGCGACGGCGAGAGGCGGGCTGTAGAAATAGCCCTGGATGATCGAACAACGCCGAGAAAGAAGATAATCGAACTGTTCGCGGCTCTCCACCCCCTCGGCCACCACCTTCAGCCCAAGATTGGCTCCTAGGGCGATAATCGCGGAAACGATCCCTCGGCTGTCGGCATCTTCGGGAAGGTCGCGGATAAAGGACTGATCGATTTTCAAGGCGTCGATGGGAAAGTGTTTCAGGTAACTGAGGGAGGAATAGCCAGTGCCGAAGTCGTCGATGGCGATACGGAAACCCAGTTCCTTGAGATTCGCCATGGCCGAAAGAACCTGATGGGTGTGACTCATCAGCGCCCCCTCGGTGACTTCCAGAATAAGATCGGTGGGGAGGATCCCCGCTTCTTCCACCATGCGCCGCATATAATCATCGAGCCCGGGGCGATGAAACTGACTGACGGAAAGATTGATCGCCACCGGCAAGGAGGTCCGCCCCTGGTGCCACCACTTCCGCAACTGGCGGCAGGCGGCGGCCACCACCCAATCGCCGAGAGCCAGGGAAAGGCCGCCTTCCTCGGCCACGGAGACGAAACGATCCGGAGCGAGGAGTCCAAGTCGGGGATGGCGCCAGCGGATCAAGGCCTCGGCGGCGATGACCCGGCCGCTGTCGGCATCGACCTGGGGTTGGTAATAGAGGAGCAGTTCGTCGCCGTCGAGAGCCCGGCGCAAATCGTTTTCAAGACGCATCCGCTCCAGGGCGCGGTCGTTCATTTCCGGAGCATAATAGCCGACTTGCCCCCGTCCCCGGATTTTCGCCGCCTGAAGAGCGCCGGCGGCGTTTTGCAAGAGTCCCGCCCCCTCTTCGCCGTCATCGGGGTAGACGGTAATACCGCAGCCGCAACTGATGAAAATTTCCTGGCCGTCGACCATGAACGGGGTCTGGAAGGCCTCGATCAGTTCCCGCGCCACTTGACCGGCTTCGCTCATGGGACTCGGGCTCGGCAGCAGCACCGGAAAAGCACCGGCGCCGAAATGTCCGACCAGGCCGCGCTCGCCGACGCGCCGACGCAACTCTTCCCCGACCTGGCGCAGCAGGCTGTCGCCGCGGCCATGCCCCAGGGCCTGGTTGATCTTCTTGAAACCGTCGATATCGACCAGCAGCAGGGCGAAGCCCCCGTCCCGCAGGCGCGAACGGACAATTTCCCGTTCCAGTTCGGCGAAAAAGGCGGATTTGTTGGGCAGTAACGTCAGGTAGTCGTGATGATCGAGGAAGCGGACCCGGGCCTCGGCCCGGCTGCGGCGGCGCGCCTGGAGATCGAGGCGGCGGCCGCCGACGAGAATGATCCCCAACCCGAGTAACCAGAAGAAGCCGGTTCCGGCATAGGCCAGCCACAGCTGCGGCCGTCGCACTTCCCGCAGGGGTTCGATGGCCACCGAAACGCTCAGCCCTCCTCGCAGATTACCGATCTTGTAGCCCTGGTGGGCATGGCATTGGAGGCATTCGGCCTCGGTCCGCAAGGGGAGCAGGTAACGGAGAAAATCGCCGGTTTCCCCGCTCAGGACGGCGGCAACTTCCTTTTCCCCTTCGGCAAGGCGCAGCAGCGCGGCTCGCTCCCAGGCATCGGCGGCGTTGGCGGGATTGATCGGACGGCTACTGGTGATGCGGCCGGAAAGACCGAGCAGACTGGCTTCGAGCTGAAAGACTTCGCGCAGCATGTAGGCGGGGTTGACCATGGTCAAAAGCCGCCCGGAGGGGGTTCGCACATCCCGTTCGGGAAGGTCGGCGAGATAGGGGTTGGGCGGGGTCTGGGCATCGGCTTCGACGTAGACGCCGCCATGGCGGGCATTCCAGTGGCGGTAGACGACCATCTTCTCGGCCAGGGCACGGGCCTGGACCTTGGCCAACTCCACCGTCTCCCGCTCTTCCTTGCGGTGGTTCCAGTAGAGACCGGCGACCGCCAAAAGGGTCCAGATCAGGGCCAGCAGCACGGCGCCGATCTTCAGCAGACAGGCATCCTCCGCCTTGGCGAACAACCGAGCCATCATACCCCCTCGTGAAGTGACGCGGGCGGAAGGGAAAACCCTTTCCGCCCGCGCCGTTCTTCCCCGTTACCGGGGAAGCCGATCTTGCTTATTCGGCCGATTGCGCCCGCGAGGCGGGGCTTTCAGTCTTGACTGCGGCCGGCATGGATTTGCTGTTGAATCGTTCCTGGTTGCCGAAGGGGTCGGCAATGACCTGTTCGGGTATGAACTGCACCTTGGTTTCGCCCCGGTCGTTGAGATACTTTTCCAGCTCCAGGTCGATTTCCAGGGGCAGGTCGACCCCGGCCTTGGCCAGGGCCTGGCGCAGCAGACCCTCGGCTTTGCCGGCGAAGGCGGTGGAGTCGGAGAGCACCCGGGCCGCTTCCGGCGGGTTGTGGAAGCCCATGGAGTTCTCGGCACCGATGAAGATCAGGCGGAAGAAAGAATCGAAATAGAATTCCTTGGCCTGATCGTACAGGGCCTGATCGATGACCGTGCCCCCTTCCTGGGCCTTGTGGGTGATCTCGAAGAGCTTGGCGACGGTGGCGTTGGCGTAACCGGCGCGGATTTTCATCGACACGGTGCGATCCTGGATGTCGTAAACCCGCTGGCGCAGCCAATCGGGCCCTTCGGCGTGACACTGCTGGCAGGCCTTGAGATCGAGTTTCAGCGGGCTGGCGACGCGGTGATCGGAAACCTTGACGTTGCCGACCTTGGTGTAAGGCATGTGGCAATCGGCGCAGGAGGCGCCGGCCATCCAGTGGACGCTGCTGTTGGTATAGAGTTCAAACTCGGGATGGCGAATGAAAGGGAGCCGGAACCCGGTCACGTTCTGTTTCCATTCGGCGATGGTGGGATCCTTGCGGAACTGGGCGATGATGTTCTCGATGGTGATATTACCCAGCTTGCTCCCCTGCCAGGGAAAGTAGATGCCCACCGACTTCTTGTCTTCGTTCTTGGGAATGTTGTAGGTGACGTGGCACTGGGCGCAGACCAGGGTGCGCATCTGCTGGGTGGTGAGCTTGCTCCGGTCGACCCCCATGACGTCCAGGGCCTTGCCCAGGGTAAATTCGCGGGAGAATTTCAGCTGCATCGATTGGCTGTCGTGACAGTCACTACAAGCAACCCCCAGATCGCGATGTTTCTCGGGAATCTGGCCAAGCACTTCCTTGAAGGGCTTCATGTAATAGTCGGTACCCATCTCTTTTTCGAGCTTGGCCGCATAGGGGGTTTTACAGGTCAGGCAGACGCCGCCGGCGCCGATGCGCGAGGCGTCGATTTCGAGCTGATCGCGCACCATGTAGGCGTGGCCGCGGGGCTCGTAATAAGCGACGCCGAAACCCCAGCCGTTGAAGAGCAACGTCAGGAAAGGATACTGGGAAAGCTTGTCATAGTGGATGCCGTCGGCATCCCAGCCTCGGCGATACTTGCTCTTGTCGGCGGGCAGGGGTTCCTCGGTCATTTTCCACAGATCGTAGTGGACCGGATAGGCCTTGCCCCATTCGGCCGGATCGATTTCGCCGTCGGCGATCTTCACCGGGCGCACCGCCTCGACTTTCTCCGGCTGGCAACCGGCCGTCAGCAGCGCCGCCAGCGCCAGCATCAACAAGACTGAAATAGGGGATTTCCTGGACATGAGTTTGCGCCTCCTTTTTTCTTAAGTGAACGG
>CALJLX010000069.1 GCA_937982495.1 uncultured Desulfuromonas sp. | reverse complement strand
TCTGGTTCTCGTTCTCGATCTTGACCCCCTCCTTGGCCTCCACCGCCTGGTGCAGACCGTCGCTCCAGCGCCGTCCCGGCATGAGCCGGCCGGTGAACTCGTCGACGATCATCACCTCGCCGTCCTTGACCACATAATCGACATCGCGCTTGAACAGGGCGTGGGCCTTGAGCGACTGATTGACGTGATGAAGAATCTCGATGTGCTGGGGATCGTAGAGGTTATCCACGTTCAGCAGCTTTTCGACCCGCAGCACCCCCTGCTCGGTGAGGGTGGCCGATTTGGCCTTCTCGTCGATGGTGTAGTCGCCCGTATATTCCTTGACCTTGCGCCCGAGCTTCTCGTCGCGGTGCTCGATCACCTCCCCCTTCTTGAGCATGGGGATGATGCGGTTCACCGTGTAGTACAACTCGCTGGAAACCTCGCTCGGCCCGGAGATGATCAGCGGCGTGCGCGCCTCGTCGATGAGGATCGAGTCGACCTCGTCGACGATGGCGTAATGGTGTTCCCGCTGTACATAGTCGTTGAGCGAAAACTTCATGTTGTCGCGCAGATAGTCGAAGCCGAATTCGTTGTTGGTGCCGTAGGTGATGTCGCAGGCGTAGGCGGCCTTGCGCTGGGCGTCGGTCAGGCCGTGGACGATGACGCCGACGGAGAGGCCGAGAAAACGATGGATGCGTCCCATCCATTCGGAGTCGCGGCGGGCCAGGTAGTCGTTGACGGTGATGACGTGGACGCCGCGCCCGGAGAGGGCGTTGAGATAGGACGGCAGGGTGGCGACCAGGGTCTTGCCCTCGCCGGTCTTCATCTCGGCGATCTTGCCCGAATGCAGCACCATGCCGCCGATAAGCTGGACGTCGAAATGGCGCATGCCGAGCACGCGTTTGCCCGCCTCGCGCACCACGGCGAAGGCCTCGGGCAACAGCTGATCGACGGTCTCGCCGGCGGCCAACCGCTCACGGAACTCCAGGGTCTTGTCGCGCAACCGCTCGTCGGAGAGCGTGGCGGTCCCCTCCTCCAGGGCATTGATGCGCGCGACGACGACGCCCATGCGCTTGAGTTCGCGGTCGTTCTTGCTGCCGAAGAGTTTTTTGATCAAACCACCAATCATCAGATAAGTCTCCAAATGCGATCCCCGCGCTGAGAAAAATCGGGGCCGGAATAAAAGATGCGTTTATCGTCGGAAAAGACTGGAGATATTAACACAAAAAAAATCCCCCTACCAAGCACAAAGCCGCCGTAACGACGAACGCCCCGGGCAACCGGGGCGTTCATAAAAACGCGAAGAAAAGCAATGGTTTAAATGTATTTTTTCGGATTGAGCGGCACGTTGTTGCGGCGGACTTCATAATGGACATGGGGTCCGGTGGAACTGCCGGTATTGCCGACGGCGGCGATTTTTTCGCCCCGGCGGACCCGCTGTCCGACCTTGACGTGAATTTTGGAGTTATGCCCGTAGTAGGTCTGAAAGCCATAGCCGTGGTCGATGACGACAATCTTGCCGTAACCGGCCGCCGTCTCCGCCCGACTGACGATGCCGTCCGCCGTGGCATGCACCGGCATCCCGGTACGCGCCGCGATATCGATCCCCTCATGCATGACGGGGCGACCCGAGAAGGGGGAACGCCGCATGCCGAAACCCGAGGTCACCATCCCCCGCGTCGGCCAGCCGCGCGGCTTGGAACCGAGCAGGGAGCGCTCGTCGCTGAGCAGCCCGTGCACCTCTTCCTGACTCGCCCGATGCAGATCGATGGCGCGCATGATCTCATCGATCCGACTCTGCACCTCGGAAAACTCCTCGGCCGGATCGTCCTCCAGCGGGCCGCCGATGCCGGTGAGGGCGTCGGCCTTGGGCTTGGCCAGTTTGGCCATAACCCGCACCTTGGCGTCATTCTGCGCCAGCACTACAAGCTCCTGGCGCAAGACCTCCAGCTGTTCGGTCAGGCGCTGCATATCCTCCAGGCGCTCGTGGTTTTCCGCCCGCAGACGGGTCAGGTCGCCATAATCGATCCGAATGCGGGCATAATCGTAAAGAAGCAGGGACGCGCCGAGCAAAAGGGCGACCGCCAGGGCGGACGCGATCCCCAGCCAACGGCGTCTGAGGGCGAAGCGGCGGACCTGGTGGGAACCTTCGGGAATAACGAGTACGGTATATTTTTTCGCGGACAAACCTAGACCTCCCCCGTGACGTCGGAACAGCCGATGTCTGTAACGTGGTTGTGGGCCATCAGGATTAATACCGCGAAAACCCTATGGATGTCAAATTCATAGCGCAAAAGGATCAGCCCGCGGCGGGGTCCGGGAACTCGATGCTCATGGCGATTTCATCACATTCCGGGAACTTGGGGCACTTGATACAGTCGCTCCAGATTTTGTGGGGAAGCTCGGATTTTTCGATTTCATGAAAACCGAGCTTGCCGAAAAAAACCGGCTTGTAGGTGAGGGCGAAGACCCGCTGAAGGCCCAGGCCTCGGGCTTCGTCGAGGCAGGCGTCGACCAGTTTCCGGCCGATCCCCCGCCCTTCCTGCGCGGCATCGACCGCCAGGGAACGGACCTCGGCCAGATCGGACCAGCAGATGTGCAGACAGACGGTGCCGACCACCTGCTCATCCACTTCGAAGACATAGAAATCGCGGATGCCCTCGTAGATATCGGCCAGGGAACGGGAGAGCATCAACCCCTGCTGGGCGTAGGTGAGCAACAGTTTGTGAATCGCTTTGGCATCGGCCATACGGGCTTTACGGATCATGGCGAATCTCCCATGGAAGCGGCTGGATCAGGTGCCTCGCGACGCCCCGATCAGTTCGCGGGCGTGGTCGAGGGTGCGGTCGGTGATCTTGGCGCCGCTGAGCATGCGGGCCATTTCGCGGGTTCGTTCCTCGTCGTCGAGACACACCAGAAGGGTATGGGTGCGGCCGTCCCGCTCCTGCTTTTCGACCCGGTAATGGGCCTCGGCAAAGGCGGCAACCTGGGGCAGATGGGTGATGCAGAGCACCTGGCGCCCCCGGGCCACGGCGCGCAGTTTTTCGCCGACGGCGGTGGCGGCCTCGCCGCCGATACCGGCGTCGACCTCATCGAAGACCTGGGTGGGGACGGCATCCGCTTCGGGCGCGGCGTTTTTCAGCGCCAGCATGATCCGCGACAGCTCTCCCCCCGAGGCGATGCGGGCCAGCGGCTTGGCCTCCTCGCCGGGGTTGGGGGCGAGGAAGAATTCCCCCTTTTCCAGCCCGCGTGCGCCCGGCTCCGACAGCGGCGTCAATCGCATCTCGAAACGCGCCCGGGCCATGGCCAGCCCGGCCAGCTCCGCCTCGACCTTGCACCGCAAAAGCTCGGCCCCCCGCCTTCGGCGTTCGGAGAGCGCCGCGCCGGAACGGGCCAGTTGCTCCCGCGCCTCGGCCAAGCGACGTTCCAGGCCGTCGCGGGTGCCGTCGATATCCTCCAACTCGGCCAGTTCGGCCTCGATGCGCTCGCGCAGGGCGAGCATTTCCGCGATGGTCGGAGCATACTTGCGCTTGAGCCGGGAAAGCAGCGCCAGGCGCTCCTCGACCTCGTTCTGCCGGGTCGGCTCAAAAACGATCTTCTGCCCGTGGGCGCGCAGTTGCAAGGCCACATCCTCCAGGGCGAAACAGGAACCGCGCAGGGTTTCGGCCAGCGGCCCGAGGGCCGGATCGATGGCGGTCAGCTGTTCGAGGCCGGAGGCCAATGTTTGCAGCCGTTCGCAGACCGCGCCGTCTTCGCCATAAAGGGTTTCGTAGCCGCCGGCGGTGGCCGCCAGCAGCTTTTCACCGTGCAGCAGCAGCAACCGCTCCGCCTCCAGCTCATCGTCCTCGCCAACCTTCGGATTGGCCTCGGCCAGTTCCCGGCTCTGGTAGCCGAGCAGATCCAGCCGCTGCCGGCGCTCCCGCTGGGCCTCGTCGAGGCGGCGCAGATGCTCCTCCAAACCGCGGACCTCGGCGTAAATCCCCCGGTAATCTTCCAGCAACGCCCCGGCGTCGGCCAGCGCATCGAGCATCTCCAGGTGCAGGTCGGGACGCTGCAAGCCCTGCTGGGCATGCTGACCGTGAATGACCATCAAACCGGCGGTCAATTCCTGCAACTGCCCGAGGGTCGCCAGGGCGCCGTTGATGAAGACCTTGTTCTTGCCGGAACGGGAGACGATGCGCCGCACCAGCAGTTCGTCGCCGTTGTCGAAACCGGCCTCGGCCAGTTGCCGACGGACTTCCGGCGCGGCGGCCAGATCGAAAATCGCCTCCACCGTCGCCTCTTCCTCGCCGGTGCGGATCAGTTCGGGACGGGCGCGCTCGCCCAGGAGCAGACCGACGGCGTCGATGACGATGGACTTGCCCGCCCCGGTCTCGCCGGTGAGCACGTTGAAGCCGGGTCCGAAAGCCACCTGCAGGCCCTCGATGATGGCGAAGTTGCGGATGATCAGGTCGGTCAGCATGGCCGGATACTCAGCGCGCCCCCCAGTGCAGTTTGGTGCGCAGCACCTCGAAGAAATCCTTGGACGGGCTCTTGATCAGCAGGGTGCTGCTGCGGGATTTGCGGATCTCGACGACATCGCCGCCGTGCAGGGGCATCCCCACCTGGCCGTCGGCGGTGAAGACCACGTCTTCATCCTGAAATTTGACCTCGACGCGAATGGTCGACTCGTCGGAAACGATGATTGGTCGGTTGGTGAGCATGTGCGGACAGATGGGGGAGATGACCAGGCAGTGCAGCCCGGGATAGATGATGGGACCGCCGGCCGCCAGATTGTAGGCGGTGGAGCCGGTCGGGGTGGAGATGATCAGACCGTCGGCCTTGAAGGTGGTCAGGTAATCGCTGTCGACGGTGACCTCCATGTCGATAATCCGGGCGATGGCCCCCTTGTTGATGACCACGTCGTTGAGCACCCGGTAGCGCCCGACTTCCTGACCGTCCCGACGGACGACGGCTTCGAGCATCAGCCGGTTGGTCACCTCGAATTCCCCTTCGATGACCCTTTCCAGCACCGGATAGAGTTCACCGAGGGTGATCTCGGTTAAAAAACCGAGGCTGCCGAGGTTGACGCCGAGGATCGGGGTGCGCAAATCGCCGACCTTGCGGGCCACGGAAATCAGCGTACCGTCTCCGCCCAACACAACGATGAGATGGACCATGGCCGGGATCGACCCGGCGGGGTAGCCTTGGTAATCTCCCATGTCGGCGGCCAGGCGCTCGTCGAGAAAGACCTCGACCCCCCGCCCCTGTAACCAGGCGGTCACTTCCCGGGCCACCACGATGGCGGCGGGATTGCTGCGTTTGGCGTAGAGTCCGATCCGCTTCATAGGCACCCCCTTGTCAAGAGAACCGGAAGATAGCACAGGGGCGGGTCAAAGTCCATGCTCGCGGGAGTCCCCGGCATGGGGAAGCGGCGCAAGAGATTTCGCCTTCGCCGATGCCTGTGCTAAAGTTGTCGCGGCAAACGAACCTCTTTTACGGATGGAAACTTATGGATCTTTTCGAACACGGCGCGCAACGGGGCACCGACGCCCCCCTGGCCGAGCGCCTGCGCCCCCGCTCCCTCGACGAGATGGTCGGCCAACCGCATCTGCTCGGCGAAGGCAAGGTACTGCGCCGCCTGATCGAAGCCGACCAGGTCGCCTCGGTGATCTTCTGGGGGCCGCCCGGCACCGGCAAGACCACCCTCGCCCAGGTCATCGCCAACTCGACCCAAAGCCGCTTCGTCTTCTTCTCGGCGGTCCTCCAGGGGGTCAAGGAGGTGCGCGAGATCGTCGCCCAGGCGCGGGAGGAGAAGGCCTACCACGGCCGCAAGACGCTCCTTTTCGTCGACGAGATCCACCGCTTCAACAAGGCCCAGCAGGACGCCTTTCTCCCCTACGTCGAGCGCGGCGACATCATCCTCATCGGCGCCACCACCGAAAACCCCTCCTTCGAGGTCAACTCGGCCCTCCTCTCCCGCTCCCGGGTCTTCGTCCTCCATCCCCTGGAACCGGCCGACATCCGCATCCTTCTGCAGCGGGCGCTCGACGACCCGCGCGGCCTCGGCGGGCGCAATCTGGAGTTGGCCAAAGCCGCCGCCGACTTTCTCGCCGAGCAGGCCGACGGCGACGCTCGCGTCGCCCTCAATACCCTGGAGGTCGCCGCCGCCGGCGACGAAAAAGTAATTTCCCTCGAAGCGGTACAGGAGGCCTTGCAGAAGAAGGCCCTGCTCTACGACAAGGGGGCCGAGGAGCACTACAACGTCATCTCCGCCTTCATCAAAAGTATGCGCGGCTCCGACCCCGACGGCGCCCTCTACTGGCTGGCGCGGATGCTGGAGGCGGGGGAAGACCCGCTCTTCATCGTCCGGCGCATGGTCATTTTCGCTTCCGAGGATGTCGGCAACGCCGACCCCCGCGCGTTGCAGATCGCCCTCGCCGTCCAGCAGGCGGTGCACTTCGTCGGCCTGCCCGAGGCGCGCATCAACCTCGGGCAGGGGGTCACCTACCTGGCCACCGCGCCGAAGAGCAACGCCAGCTACCTCGCCATCGACCAGGCCCTGGCCGAAGTCCGCAAGAGCGGCGCCCTCCCCGTCCCCCTGCACATCCGCAACGCCCCGACCAGGCTGATGAAGGAACTTGGCTACCACCAGGGCTACCAATACGCCCACGACTTCGAAGGCGGCGTCGCCGACCAGCAGCACCTCCCCGACCGCCTACGCGGCAAGGTCTTCTACCGCCCCACCGAACGCGGCTACGAAAAGACCATCGGCGAGCGGATGGCCTACTACCGGGAACTGCGCAAGGGGACGAAACGCCAGGGGAAAGAGGTCGCACGGGAGGTCGAAGGGGAAGAACGGGAGCCCAAGGAGGAAACCCCGCCCCCGGCGGGAGAGGGGCAAAAGTGAGAATCGCCCCAAGGGGCAACACCAACTCAGCTTTCGGCTGGGCTATTGTCTCCTTGACTCCCCGTAGCGAATCTCCTACCCTCAGCTGCCATGAGCATAGAAAAAAACTTCGACATCCCCTTCATCGCCGCCCTCGCCTTGAGGGAGAAACAGATTCAGCAGAACTATCGCCCGATCATTGCCGTGCATAAGTGGTTCGCCCGCCGCCCCGGCACCTTGTTCCGGGGCCTGATTCTTTCCGAATTCAGTTCCTCCCCTCTGCGTGAAGCATTCTACTCCGCCAACAATTTAAGCGGCATCGCCATCGCCGATCCCTTCATGGGCGGCGGCACACCACTCATCGAAGCCAACCGCCTCGGCTGCGATGTGCTCGGCTACGACATCAACCCGATGGCCTGGTGGATCGTCAACCGGGAAATCGAACATCTCGATCTGGCGCGATACCGTCAATCGGCCACCGGACTGATGACGGCGCTCGAAAACGAAGCCGGTTCGTTTTACCGCACCCGCTGTCTGAAATGCGGCTCCGGCGAAGCCCACGTAAAATATTTTCTCTGGGTCAAGGAGCAAACCTGTCACCAGTGCGGGAACGAGTTCGATCTTTTTCCCGGCTACCTGCTGGCCGAGGACAAACGCCACCCGGAAAACATCTTCATTTGCCCGGCCTGCGGCGATCTGAACAGCGTTCGCGACCGTAAAAATCCAGGCCGGTGCGATTCCTGCGACCGCCCGTTGACCCTGGGAGGACCGGCCAGGCGAAATAAATGCGCCTGTCCGCGCTGCGGCGCGATTAATACCTATCCCACCCCAACCGCCGGGCCGCCCCGACACCGGATGTTCGCCATCGAATACCATTGCCGTCACTGCAAACCGACCCACCAGGGGCGTTTTTTCAAAAAGCCCGAGGACAGTGATCTGGCGGCCTATGCCGGGGCATCGGCACGGTTGCGGCAAACCACGGCCCGTTTCGTTCCGGACGATGACATTCCGCCAGGGGACGAGACCACGCGACTACTCCGCTGGGGCTATCGTCGTTATTCGGAGATGTTCAACAACCGGCAGTTGCTCGGCCTGGAATTGAGCGGCCGGCTCATCGCCGCCGAACAGGATGACCGGGTCAAAAACGCCCTCGTCACCAACCTCTCGGATCTCCTCCGCTACCAGAACATGCTTTGCCGTTATGACACCATGGCCCTGAAATCCCTCGATATTTTTTCGGTGCATGGATTTCCGGTCGGGCTCGTCCAATGCGAATCGAACCTGCTCGGCATCGCCAATGGCGGAGGAGTGAGCGTGGGGAGCGGCGGCTGGTCGAACATCTTGGAGAAGTACCTGAAAGCAAAAACCTATTGCGATTTCCCCTTCGAGACCCGCATCGAAGGAAGCCGAAAGGTTCAGGTGCCGATTGCCGGCGAGTGGATCGGCGACCGGAATAACGGTAAACCGGGCGAAAAACAGCGCGCGGTCCGCCTCCATTGCGGCAGCGCCACCCTCGCTGAACTGCCCCCGGCGAGTCTGGATGGGGTTTTTACCGACCCCCCCTATTTCGGCAACGTCCAATACGCCGAATTGATGGACTTCTGCTACGCCTGGGTGCGACGACTCGTCGGGGAAGGCATCCCGGAACTCGCCTCTCATACAACCCGCAACCGAGACGAGCTGACCGGAAATGTCACCATGGAACGGGGGCTTGACCACTTCGCCGAAGGACTTTCCCAAGTCTTCCGCAACATGACAAAAGCGCTGAAACCCGGACGGCCGCTGGCGTTCACTTATCACCATAACCGTCTGGAAGCATACTTGCCCATCGCCATGGCGATCCTCGACGCCGGTCTCGCCTGCACCGTCGCCCTCCCCTGCCCGGCAGAAATGGGTGCGTCCATTCACATCAGCGGTACCGGCTCGTCCGTCGTCGACACGGTTTTCGTCTGCCGGTCGACAGGTGCCATTTCCCGCCGAACCTTGGCAAGAACCACGGAGGATTTGGCCGGGCTCATTGCCGAGGATCTCGAAAAACTCCGCGAGGGGAATCTGAAACCAACACCTGGCGATATCCGTTGTCTCAGCCACGGGCATCTGATTCGCATCGCCATCTGGAACTTGAGACCGAACTGGGACGGAAACCTTCCCGCCCGCGAAAAACTGGGCCGGTTAACCCGACATTTGGCATCGCTGCCGCAAGTGGCCGAGATCGAAGCCGTCATCGCTACCGGGAGCCCCGAGCCGCTTCGTCTTGCCGTCAACGAAGCATCGGCAACCTACGGAACGAAATCCGAATATTTGCACTTTTAATGCAAGGAGGGACCATGTCCGGCAATCGCCCCTTTGAGTTGTCGCGAGAAGAACTGGAACAACGGATCGAAGCGATGGTAACCGTCACCATGGCCGATCTGTCCTCGGAATTCCTGCTTATGCCAACCGGCGGCGACTTCGTCAAATATCGCGAATTTCAGATGGCTTATGAGGTATTGAAGCGAACGACCGAGTGCTTCGGGAACCTTTCCCTGGCTACCGTCCAGTCCGCGTTGCGGGAAAACAGCTTGGCCCTGGGTGCCCTGCGCTCCATTTTGGGGATGACCGCTCCGGAATGGGCGGAACTGGCCCGGATGGAACTACGCAGCGACATCACCCAGGGTGCGGCGCGAAACATCGATAAGGATTGTCGAACAGCCGACTATTACAGCAAGTTATGCGAACGCAAATTAGCCAAAAAAACGCTGGAGCGGATCGATGCCCTCGTCGAGGTCGCCATCCAATACCTCAAAAAAGGCGCACCCACCGAACAGGAAGGTTTCATCCATCGCCTCGCCAAATTCGATACGGCGCATGGCGCGGACTCCCTCACCCACGCCGCCAGAGAAAACGCCCCCTATGCCGTGCTTCTCTATGAACGCTACCTTGGCCGCCCGTTCGCCGCTCATCGCGATGCCGTTTCCGAACTGGTCGGAGAAGTCATGGAAAACGCCATCGAACGACATCTGCGCGATGCCGGAGTTTCCTACCGTAAAACCGGCCGGGCCGAAAGAATTCCCGGATTCGGCCAAGCCCCCGACTTCTGCATACCGGATGAAATCAATCCGGCGGTAATCATCGAGGCCAAGGTAACGAGCGACGACGGTACGGCCAGGGATAAGGTAACGCGGATCAAGGAACTGGAAACCCAGAGGAACAGGCATGTGACGGAAGGGAAGCCTTGGTATGAGGTCATTGCCTGTATCGATGGGCGCGGTTTCAGGCAGCGCCGTTCGGATATGCGCGATCTCATCCTGCGCTTAGATGGCAAAGTGTTCACTGCGGCGACCATCGATCAACTCATAGACCACAGCGCCATCAAAAAGTTCTCCGGCAAACGACCGTAAATCAATTTAGGTCTGTGGAATTGAGAATCCGTGAGCCAAACATATATACAACCCCGCCCAACAAGGAGCATCCATGAATAAAGACGAAGCGCAACGGCGCGTTGATCGGATGCTGGCGTTTCGGGAGGAGTTGGCGCAGGTTGAATCGGAAGGGCTGCTGTCGCTGACGGAAGAGGAACGCCGCCGACTCGACACCTACCACCGGGGATTGCAGAGCGAACTGGCGCGGCTTTTCGATATCGACGTGACCGGGACGGAAAAACAGCTTTCGTGGGGGATGCGCATTGTCTCCCTGCTGGGCGCGCTGGCTATCTCGGCAGCGATTTTCTTTTTTTTCTACCGCTTCTGGGGACTGCTCGCGACCTCGGCGCAAGTGGCCATCCTGATCGCCGCGCCGCTGCTCGCCACGATCGCCGCCGACTTCGCCGCCCGCCGGGAACGCTCCGGCTATTTCACCGGCATCCTCGCCCTGGTCGCCCTGACCTGTTTTATCCTCGACCTCTCCGTGATCGGCCGGATCTTCAACATCACCCCGAGCCAGAATGCCTTTCTCGCCTGGAGCGCTTTCGCCCTGCTGCTCGCCTACGGCTACGGCCTGCGGTTGATGCTGGTCGCCGGCATGGTTTGCCTGCTGGCCTTTCTCGCCGCCACCGTCGGCACCTGGAGCGGCTGCTACTGGCTCTCCTTCGGCGAGCGGCCGGAAAACTTCATCGTCGCCGGCGCCTTGCTGACCCTGGTTCCCTTGATCCCCCATCGCCGTCATCCCCGGTTCGCCAACAGCTACCGGATTTTCGGCCTGTTGACCATTTTCATCGCCATCCTCATCCTCGCCAACTGGGGCCACGGCAGTTATCTCCCCTGGACCACCAAAGCCATCGAATATGGATACCAGACGGCCGGATTTGTCCTTGCCGCCGGGGTGATCGCCCTGGGCATCCGCCGCCGCTGGGCCGGAGTGACCAATCTCGGCGCGACCTTTTTCGTGCTTTACCTGTACACCAAGTTCTTCGACTGGTGGTGGGACTGGCTGCCCAAATACCAGTTCTTTCTGCTGCTTGGGCTGGTCGCCATCGGTCTGCTGCTGGTACTGCAACGCTTGCGCGGCGCACGCCGGGAGGTACACCCATGAAACGCCTGCATCTTTGGCCGGCCCTGGCCCTGGTCCTCGCGGTCAACGCCTTCGCCTTGACCGGCGTGGTGCGCAATCGCGCCGGTGAACCCGAGGCGGCGATGACCCTCAGCGAACGGGAACTCTGGCTGCTCGGCGGCTCCGGGCACGAGGAGAACAGCGGGGTTGCGTTGCGGTTGCAATGGGACCGACACGCCTCCACCCAAGACTGGTTCAACGCTGAGAAGATGGCTGAACTCGGAATAAAGAAACCGGAAAAACCCGAAGGTTCCGAGACGATCCGCTGGCCCCAGGCGAAAAAAATCTTTGTCGTGTTCGAATATGAGGGCGAGTCTTGGCGGCGGTTCAAGGAGGAAAAAGAACGGAAAATAGCGGAACTGAATGAAGCCCTGGCGCGCGGGGAAGAACGTGAACCGTCCCGAATGTCAATCGACGGGGAGATTCGATCCCTGAAAAAAGATCTCTCTTTTGCATCGCGACTTTTTCCCGTCGACGCCGGCCTAGATCCCGGTTCATTGCGGGACCGCTACCCGGACAACCGTCGGTATCTGATCGTTTCGGCCCTGGCGCGGGCGGCCACCAGCTACGTCGACGGAGGGGAGGCCGTCAAGGTCCGTACCGGGGAAATCGATGCCCTGCTCGTTTCCGAGCTGCACGTTCCCCTGAAACTGACCGCGCCCTTGCATGGCCTCGCCCCATCGGGAAGCCTCCTCAATTATCGCCACGATCAGCCGGACGCGCCGCCCGAGCCGCGCTACGCGGTCGATGTTCGCTGGGGGCGGCGGTTCGAGCCCTGGGTGACGGCGGTGCGGCGGATCGACAAGGAAGCGGAATAGTCCGCCCCCCTATTCCATCACCAACCGGAACCCGACCTGGTTGCTCTCCCGGTCGGGGGAGCGTTTGCCGCGATTGCCGCAGCGGACGCTGCCGGGGGAGTCGGCCCAGCTGCCGCCGCGGCGGACCTTGGTTTCGCCTTCGGTGTGCAGCGGGTTGCTGCGGGCATGACTCTTGTACGCGTCGGGACTGTAGCCGTCCACCGTCCATTCCCAGACGTTGCCGAGCATGTCGTAAAGCCCGAAGGGGTTGGGGAAATAGTTGCCGACCGGGGCGGTGGCGACGAACTCGTCGTCGCAGTCATGTTTCTGCCAGGGGCAGGGATCGCTCTTTTGCGCCACCCGGTCGTAGACATTGGCGAATTTGCAGGACTGATCCGACTCGTCCCCCCAGAAGCGCTCCCAACTGGTGCCGGCGCGGCAGGCGAATTCCCATTCGGCTTCGGTGGGCAATCGAAACTTGCGTTCCCCCCCCTGTTGCTGCGTCAGCCAGTCGGCGTAGTCCCGTGCCTGCTGCCAGCTGACGTTGACCACCGGCAGGGCGGCGCCGTTCATGGACAGACCTTTATAGCTGCCGCTGTCGTGATCCGTTTTGAAGTTCTTGAACTGGGCGTTGGTGACCTCGAAACGCCCCATCCAGAAACCGTCCACGCAGACCTTGTGCGGCGGCGCCTCGTCGGCGTAGTTCTTCCGATACAGCGCCTCCCCCTCCTCGCGGATGACCCGCGCCTTTTCTTGCTCGGACTGGCCCATGGTAAAACAGCCGCCTTCGATCCAAACGAATTCATGGCCACTGGTCTCGTCCTTCCAGACCTGCCCCATTTGAGCCTGCTTCGGCACCTCGCCGGTAACGACATCCCCCGTCGCCACCGGCGCGGCGGCGACGGGCTCGGGCGCCGACGGGGGCTTCACCGATTCCTCCTCGATCACCAGCGCCCGGGCCAGTTCGTCCATGCGTCCGGGGATCTGATCGGGATTTTCCACCTTGATGTCGGAAGTGCGCAGAATCGTGCCGGTGGTGGTATCGATGAGTCGGGCGGTAACGGACAGGGTCTTGCCCCAGCGCAGCACGCCGCCGCTGACCACGCCGGAGACGCCGTAAATCTTGCCGATCTCGGCGGCGGCCTGGTCGTCGAGCAGGCCGCTGGCGGCAAGCTGCTGCTCTTCCAGCACCTTTTTCAGCAGCACCCGTTCCTTGAGATCGAAAGAACGGGTACGGCCGAGGGCGCTGATCATCCATTCGGCGATGATCGCCCCGGCATCGGGAATCCCGAGTTCGCCCATGACGTCGAACTCGACCACCGCCACCGGCATCTTGGCGTCACAATCGCCCGCCGCCGCCGGTTGTACCAACAAGCCGAGCAGCAAGACTCCCAGATAGACAACTCGTTTCAGCATGGTTTCATCCCGTCGGAAAGGTGAAAGTCCCCCTTTGGAAAAGGGGGATTAAGGGGGATTTTTCCGCCTCAGTCGAAATAGTTATTGGTGGCCCGGGCAAACGCTTCAAAAATACGCGGCACTTCCAAGCCACGCCGCTCCAGGGCCGATTTGCGCAGGGCAATCACATACTGGTTGGAAAGTCGCACCGGCAGAGCAGAGGCGGCCTGGTCGGTTTCGAGAAGAGTCAGCGCCAACTCCGAAGCGACTTCTCCCTGTTCGAAGGGGGAAACACCGATGGCGAGCATGGCCCCATCCTCGGCATTGAAGACGTTCATACCGACCACCGGCATGGCGGCATGGGCCTCGGTCCAGGTCATGACCTCCGTGGCGGCGACCACTTTCCCATAATCTTCCGCGCTGCTCAACTGGCGATAACCTCCCACCAGCAGATAATCGACCTGCCCAGCCAACTCCAGAACCGCCGCCTGCCATTCGGCGAAGCTGTCGACATGGCGCGCGCCGCGATACTCGAGTCCCTCCCAGTCGCAGTCGGCGAGATATTCGGCATCGGATACCGCCGAGGAGGAGGTGTCGCAGAGCAGCATGACCCGTGCCTTCCGGTTCCGGTCGCGGTCGAGAAAGCGCAGGCATTCGGCAATGGCCTCGGCGGGCTTGCGCTCGAGGATGCCGGTCACGTTTTGCGCGCCGGGATAGCCGTACTCCTCGATGCCGCCGTTGACCCCGGCGAAGACGATGCGCAGGCGGGGATGATCGACGTAGTGACGGGCGACCAGATCCTGGGCGGGATCATCCACGGCGATGAGTACGTCGGGGGCCGCCGCGTCGACGGCGCGTCGCGCCGCCAGCCCGGCGCGACGCAGGTAATCCTTGTCCTTGCTCCCCTTGGTCTTCATGTAGTAGCTGTTGACCCGCACCCAGCTCTGGGCTTTGAGAACCCGGGCGAATCCGGCGTCGACCTCGCGGGTCCAGGCATAATCCTTGTCGTAGCTGTGCAGCACGAGGATGGTGGGGCGCTGCCAGCCGACATAGAAAACCACCCCGAAACAGGCGAAAAAGAAGGCCGCCATGGCCAGACGGATACCCAGGCGCAGGCTCATAGAATCCCCAGATAGTGCCAGAAGGGAAAGGATGCGTAAATGGCGAGCAGCTTGGCCGGCCACAGCAGGGCATGGAAGAGGGTCAGGCGCGGGCTGTCCATGGGCAAGGTTTTCTCGGTCATGGAAGCGAATTGCAGATAATAGGAGGATTGGAAGGGCCAGATGAAGCTTTCGCCCAAAAGCAGGACGACGAAACCGACCAGCCAGGGGTTGACGCCGACCGCCACCGCCGAAGGCATGAGGAAAGTGGCGAAGACCACCACCGTGGCGTTGATCGGCAAGGCCAGGCGCACCAGGAAGATGGCTCCCGCCAACAGCAGGATGAAGATGCTGAAGTCTTCGCGCATGTAGGCGGTGAGCCAGCTGAACTGGCTGGTGAACCAGGCGTCGGCGTCGACGTAGCGGATCGCCTCGACCAGGCTGATGAGGGCGCCGAGATAGACGAGAAAGCTCCAGTCGATGTTCTTGCGGAACTCGCGGGCATCGAGAAAGCCGAACATCAAGAGCACATACATGATGGCGAAGGTGATCCAGGGCACCTCCACGCCGTGCACCGAGACGGTCAGCACCGCCGCCAGCATCAGCAGCAGGCCAAGGCACGACGCCCACTCGCTGCTCTTCATCCGGCCGAGAATACGCAACTGGTCGGCGATCAGTTCCCGGGACATGGTCGGACGGCTGGGATTGCGGAAGATCAGCCAGGCCAAGAGCAGATAGAGCAGGGTCAGCACCACTCCGCAGACCGAGGCGGCGTAGAGCCAGTAGACCCACTGGAACTGGGCCTGCTCCTGCAGGGGAAGGAAGCCGAAGATGACGAAGTTGATCGACTTGGCACTCATGAAGACCGAGGAGAGCAAACTGATGCCGGAAATGACGCTGACCGCCAGCCGCTGTTTCTCGTTGGCGCAGGAGTCCTTGCCCAGGGTTCCCGCGAGATCGTTGAAGAAGGGGGCGACAATCGCCACCCGGCCGTTGGCGGTGGGAACGATGGGGGTGAGGATCACCCCGGCGATGAACAGACTGAGGTTGTACCAGATCTTGTTGGGTGGCCCCAGGCGCAGCAGCCAGAGCAGCACCCGGTAACTGAAGCCGGAGGTGGTGGTGACGACGCTCAGGGCGAAGATGCTCAGGGCCATGAAGAAGGTGTCGGAGGAGAAACCGGCGAGGGCCACCTCGGGCGGAGCCAGATTGAGCAGGACGATGCCGAGGACGGCGAAGAGCGCGGGAACGAAATCGGGGAGCAGCCGAAAGACCCACATGACCACCGCCGAGGAGACCACCGCCAGCAGGTAGGCGGTTTGGACACCGGCGATATCCGGGGCATCCCGCAGCAGGAAGAAGACGGCGAAAGGAACCGCCGTGGCCAGCAGCCAGCCACTCAGGATCCACGGATCGCCCTTGCCTTTAGCGGAAGCGGCGACGGCTGCGGCCCGCTCCCGCACCCGCCCACCCTGACCGCGCTCGGCCAGGGATTCGAGTAATGCCACAAGCACCGACTTGGTTTCCTCGGCGAGTTTGCGCAGCGGGGCGCCGGGGATGACCAGCACCCGCGCCGTCCCCAGGGCGGTAGCGGTGGCCTGATAGTCGGCCAGGCCGATGCCCGCCTCCTCGCCGAGAAAGCCGCCGTCAATGCGCGCCGTGCGCCCGCAACCGAGATCGAGCGCGAATTCCCCCTCCAGAATCAGAAAGGTCGCCTCGGCCGTGGCGCCAAAAGTCTGGAGAACCTCGTCCGGAGCAAGACGCCGCTCGGCCACATGCGGCAAGAGACGCGCCAGGCCCTGCCGCGAACAGTCGCGAAAGAGGGGAATGGACAAGAGGGTTTCCGCCGCGTCCAGGGAACTCATGCATCCTCCCGAAACCCCGGGTTGAATCTTGCGCCGGGCAAATCACATTTTCACGACCACCCTCTTTTATTCAAGAAAAAAGAGGCTCCACCGTCATAACGCGAAGATTCCGTCAAAACCCCGGGGACAAAGATCCGCGAATCCAAAAAACCGACACCCCCCGCAAGAAAATTTATTCGGAACAGAAGCCGCTTCAACGAGGGTTTCCGTCTCCGAAAAAAACACCCGAGAGGGTCGGAATTACGAACAGTTACGCAGAGCAAATCCCGTGCCATTCCCGTGCTTGCATATTTGTCGCGCGCGGAGAGACCGGGCAGGAAGGGGAAAACAAAAAAGCCGCATCGGGGGGGGTGACCCGCGAGCGGCGGTGGGCAACAAAATGCGCGTTTCGGATATGGCCGGGAAACTCGTGCCCTGAGCGGAAAAAAATCAGCTCATCCCCGACTTCCACATATAGGATTTGCACTGGGCGTCGAGCACCTGATCGGGGGTAAAGCCGAGCGCCTCCAGTTGCGGCCAGGCGCCTTTGAAATCCATCTGCTCCATGGCTTCGACGCAGAGCAGCATCTTCCCCAGCAGTCCCGTGCGCTGGAGCAGGGCCTCGGCGACCTCGTCGGAGAGGTTCAGATCTTTGACCACGGTCTTCATGGAGACGGCATAGATCCACTCCAGCAGGGAGAGAATGCCGGCCATGAAGGCCTGATCGGCGATCTCGGGAATTTTTCGGGTCTGGGGATGAATCCGTGCCAACTGCTCCATCATCCCGCCGCGCACCGCCGCCATATCGACCATGGGGTTCTCCAGCCCGCGTTCGTCGGCGGAGGCGAAGAGGGCCAGCTGAATCCAGCGCTTGAGCTGCCGCCGACCGATCAGGCTCATGGCGTGGCGGACGCTGGTGATCTTCTTGCGCGTCCCCATGGCCACCGAGTTGACCAGCAGCAGCAGGGAATAGGTCATGCCGGGACAATGTTTGAGACAATCTTCCAGTTCTTCAATCTCGGCGTCTTCCATGAGCAGATGGAGCATCTTCAGCAGGGCGGTCGCCGAGCCGTCGATGCGCTGTTTTTCCATGATCGAGGGTTTGGCGAAATAATAGCCCTGGAACAGATCGAAACCCAGGTCGAAACATTGCTTGAACTCGTCGCGGGTTTCGACCTTTTCGGCGAGGAGCTTAAAGGGATAGGCGCGCAGCTGGCGGATCATCGGCGCAAGTTGGGCGACGGGGGTGAGGAAGAGATCGACCTTGACCAGATCGATGAGAGGATAAAGGGGAGCGAAACGAGCATCGAACTGATGATCGTCGAGAATCAGGTAAAACCCTTTTTCCTTGAGATCCCGACAGCGGGCGATCAGTTCCGGGGTGACGAGCAGATCTTCCAGCAACTCGATACCGACCGCGTCGCGCGGGAGCAATTCGAGGGATTCGCTCATCAGCAGATCCTGCTCGACATTGATGAACCCACGCTGCCCGCCGAGGATTTCCTGAACCCCGAAACCGGTCAGGGTATTGAGAATCACTCGTGCCGTCGCCCGGGAATGGTCAGCGATGCGGGCGGTCAGCGCCCCCGGCGAACGGAACAGCAGTTCGTAGGCGCAGACCTGTTCCCGCCGGTCGAGGATCGGTTGCCGACCGATCAGGCATTTGTCGTTCTCTTCCATCGTACCCTCCCCCTCCGCGCTCCGTGGAGGTCCGACCAATAGATGATAAACTGGACCAACAATAGCATCTCCCCCCCGGGCAAAGCAATGGCCGCCCTGCCGAAAATCGGTTCGCGCCAACGAAAAAGCGGGACCACCCCCCGGATGGCCCCGCCAAAAACTCTGCATAAAAACGGTTTTCGATCAGGCCTTGCCGGCGCTGCCAAGTACCGCCTGATTCTTGTGCTTGATCAAGGCGATCAGTTCCTTGCGGGCGGCGCCGAGGTACTTGCGAGGGTCGAACTCGCCGGGATTCTTGGCGAGAAACTCACGCACCTTGGCGGTGACGGCCAGGCGACCGTCCGAGTCGATATTGATCTTGCACACGGCACTGGCGGCGGCCTTGCGCAGCTGCTCCTCGGGAACGCCGACGGCGCCGTCCATCTTGCCGCCGTACTGATTGATCAGCTGGACATACTCCTGAACCACGCTCGATGCCCCGTGCAGAACAATGGGAAAACCGGGGATGCGCCGCTCGACCTCTTCAAGGATGTCGAAGCGCAGGGGGGGCACTTCCTCCCCGTCCTTGAGCTTGAACTTGTAGGCGCCGTGGCTGGTACCGATGGAGATGGCCAGGGAATCGACCCCGGTCTTCTTGACGAAATCCTCCACTTCCTCGGGCTTGGTGTAGGTCGAATGATCGGCCTGCACCTCGTCCTCGATGCCGGCCAGCACGCCCAGCTCCCCCTCGACGCTGACGTCGTATTTGTGGGCGTATTCCACCACACGCCGGGTCAGGGCCACATTCTCCTCGTAGGAGAGGTGGGAACCGTCGATCATGACCGAAGAGAAACCGGAATCGACGCAGGATTTGCACAGCTCGAAGGAATCGCCGTGGTCGAGATGCAGGCAAATGGGGATGTTCGAGCCGAGCTCGCGGGCCATTTGCACCGCGCCCAGGGCCATGTAGCGCAGCATCGTCTGATTGGCGTAATCGCGCGCGCCCTTGCTGACCTGGACGATGACCGGCGAGGAGGTTTCCGCGCAGGCCAAGACAATCGCCTGCAACTGCTCAAGGTTATTGAAGTTATAGGCCGGAATGGCGTAACCGCCTTTGACCGCTTTCTGAAACAGCTCCCGGGTATTGACCAAGCCAAGCTCGCTGAAATGAACCGTATTGCCCATGACTATCGACCTCCTCGCGCCGTCGCGACCAGTAAGAATTTGAAGG
>CALJLX010000068.1 GCA_937982495.1 uncultured Desulfuromonas sp. | reverse complement strand
TTGCCGGGGGGAATGAACATGGCCCTGGACGAGGTGCTGCTGCATGAGGTCGCGGCCGGGCGCTCGTTGCCGGTGTTGCGTCTTTATCGTTGGCGACCGGAGGCCGTCAGTCTCGGCTATTTTCAGCGAAACGAGGTGGTTAATCGCCCCTTTTGCCGTTCCTCCGGCGTCGACGTCGTCCGGCGCCTCACCGGTGGGCGAGCGGTTCTGCATGGTGAAGAGGTGACTTACGCGGTGATCGCCGGCGGCGGGCACGGTTTTCCCGTTCGCGTCGAGGAGAGTTATCGCAAAATCGCCGAGGTCTTGCGCGCGACTCTGTGCTCCCTGGGCCTTGCGGCGGAACTGGCCCCGGTTCGGCGCGAAGGGCGCGAGCGGGCTCTGCCCGCCGCTTGTTTCGAGGCCGCCGCCGGGTACGAACTGCTCTGTTGCGGGCGAAAGATCGCCGGAAGCGCTCAGAAGCGCCGAGGAGATTTTTTTCTTCAACAGGGGTCGATCCCCCTCGAACTCGATCCCCAGCGGCTTTTTCTGGTGCTGAATTCGCAGCCCGCCGAATCCGCGGCCTTGGAGGCGGAGGCGGATCGGCTGAGGGAGAGGGTCGGCTGGCTCAATCGCTATTTGTCCCGTCCCCTTTCCATCGATGTCGTGGAAGAACGATTGCGGGATGTTTTCGCCCATGGCTTGGGCGTTGCCCTGCACGAGGAACCGGTGCGCGCCGAGGAATGGACCCTGGCCGAGACCTTGGCGAAAGAACGCTACGATAACCCGGACTGGACCTGGCGGGTGCCTGGACCGGGGCGATGAGGCGTCCTGTCGCCGCCGCTGTTGCGAACGGTTGTTTTTTCGGCGGGCGGGGTGTAGATTAACGGCTCTTCTCATAAATAACTGGGGATCTGAGCATGAAACGATGGCTTTTTACCGCGTTGCTGCCGGCCATGATCTGGGCGAACGAGGCCGGGGCGGCCCAGCGCGTCGATCTGGTCGCGGCGCAGCGACTGGCTTTGGAGCGCAATCTCAATCTCAAGGCTTCTGATTTTGATGCCCGCGCCAGTGAAGCGCTGGTGCGCAAGGGTTACGGCATCTACGATCCCCGTGCCTCGGCGAGTTACATCGAGGCCGAGAGTCGGGATTTGAGCGGGTATCCGGTGTTGGGAACCTATGCCATGCTCAAGACCGTGACGGAATCCCGGACGCTCGATTTGTCCCTCAGCCAGCTTCTGCCCAGCGGCGGCGAAGTGACCGTCGGTCTTGATAACAGTCGCTCCCGAGTAGCCAAAGGCCCCAGTCCGGCGATCAACCCTTCCTGGCGCAGCCAGGCTTACCTCGGATTGACCCAGCCCCTGCTCAAGGGCTTCGGCCGAGCCGTCACCGAACAAGGCATCCTCTACGCTGTTCAGGATCGTCAGGTGGCGGTGCAGGAGGTGCGTGCCCAGGCCTTTACCTTACTTTCCCAGGTGCGGGACGGCTATTACGATGTGCTGCGTTATCGGGACAATCTCAAGTACCGGGAAACCTCCGTGGCTCTGGCGGAAAAGATCCTCGCGGAAAATCGCGCCCGGGTCGAGGCCGGAGTTTTGCCCCCCATCGAAAATCTCGAAGCGGAAGTCGGACTGACCCAGCGCGAGCGCGATCTCCTCGACGCCCAGCGCGTTTATCAGGATGCCCTCGACCGGCTGGCGGTGCTGCTCAATTTGCCGGAAGGGGTTGCAGTGGCCGATGAAGAACTCGAAACCACCGAGCTTTCCGTCAACGAAGAAGTCGGCTTCCAGTCGGCCCTTTCCCGGCGGCCTGATCTGCAGCAGCGGCAGCGGCGCATCGAACGGCTGGAGATCGAGCGGGAGGTTAACCGCAACCAGTTGCTGCCGGGCCTCGATCTCGACGCCGGTTACGGGCGCAAGGGCTTGGCCGAGGGCTACCAGGATAACCTTTCCAGCATTGAACTGGACGATCTCAACAACTGGCAGATCGGCCTGACCCTCAGTTATCCCCTGGGCAATCGTCAGGCCCGTAACGAGTTGGCCCGGACCGAACTGCTGATGAAGGGGGAGTACGCCCGTCTTCAACAGTTGCGCGAGGAGGTGCGCAATGAGGTGCGCGTGGCGGCGCGGCAGATCGAGGTCAACCGGAAGAAGATCGAGGTGGCCAATCGCGGTCGCGATCTGGCCGAGGAAAAGCTGCGGACGTTGATCAAGCGTAAGGATGTCGGTTTGGCGACCACCCGCGACGTGCTCGAAGGGGAGGAGGATCTGGCCCTGGCCCGCACCGATCAGATCGCATCCCTGGCCGATTACAACCGCGCCGTCACCGAATATCTGCGGGTGACAGGCATGCTGCTGGAGTCCCAGGGGATCCGTCTCGCCGGTCTGCCCGATCCCGAGAGGGAGCGGCCTTTGCTGGAGATGGAAAAGCCATGAGCCTGGTCGTCGGTCATATCAAATACATCAACTGCGCCCCCTTTTTTCATTACCTGCCCGAGTGCGGCTTCGGCGGCACCATTGTCGACGGCGTTCCTTCCCATCTCAACCGGATGCTGGCCGAAGGCGGGGTCGACCTCAGTCCCTCATCCTCCTTCGAGTACGCCCGCAACTGGCGGGAATATCTGCTCTTGCCCGAGTTGTCCATCAGTGCCTGCGGTCCGGTGCGGAGCGTGCTGCTCTTTTCCGATCGCCCCATCGAGACGCTGGACGGTGACCACATCGCCCTCACCGGCGACTCGGCGACCTCGGTCAATCTGCTCAAGATCATCCTGAAGGAATTTTACGATCTGCGGGATGTCCGTTGCGCCGTGCCCGAAGGCCCGGTCGAGTCGGTCATTGACGAAGGGGGCAGCGCCCTGCTCATCGGCGACCGGGCGTTGAAATCGGCCCAAGAAAAGGCCGCCCCCTACATCTACGACCTGGCCGAACTCTGGCTGCAACACACCGGATTGCCTTTTGTCTTCGCCCTGTGGATTCTGCGGCGGCAGGCGGCGCGGGAAAAGGCCGAGGCGGTGCGTACCCTGCACGGGCAGCTCAAATGCTCGCGGGAACGGGCCTTCGCCTCGCTGGAAGACTTGGCCAAGGCGACCCCGGAGCGGGAATGGATGGGGGAGGGGGGGCTCGTCGATTACTGGAACTGCATGTCCTACGAGTTGGGCGAAGCGCACCTGGAAGGGCTGCGTTTCTATTTTCATCTTTGCGCTCGCCACCATCTGCTCGACGAAGAGCCGGAGCTCCATTTCTGGAGCGATTAGGAACGCTCCGAACTCCGTGCCATCGACGGTTTTCCCGCGCGGTAATCGTCGAGAATCCGCTGGTGGTCGAAACATAAGGGGGAGGGAAGGGCATCGAGCGTAAACAGTTCCGCCCGCGCCGCATCGTCCCCACCTTGTAACGTGCCGGCCCCCTCGGCGGTAAAGACCACCGAGATGTTGTGCTGGCGCGGGTCGCGGCCGGGATCGGAATAGGCGCCGAACTGGCGCAGGTCGCGCAGGCCCAGCCCGGTCTCCTCCAACGCCTCGCGGCGGGCGGCCGCTTCCAGGCTTTCGCCGTAATCGACAAAGCCCCCCGGCAGCGCCCAGCCCTTCGGTTCGTTGCGGCGCTCGATCAGGACGATTTTATCCTCCACGCGAATGATGACATCGACCGTGGGAAAAGGGTTGCGGTACGATTTCACTTTCGCCCCGCATGCGGGGCAGGCCAGAAACTCGCTCATTGTTCCTCCAACAACGGTCAATCCGCAGTGTTAAGGCTTTTCCGTTGACACTCTCAGGTCAAATCGTCTAAAAAGGCAACACTTACGCCCGGGTGGCGGAACTGGCAGACGCAAGGGACTTAAAATCCCTCGATCCTAGATCGTACCGGTTCGATCCCGGTCCCGGGCACCATGAAAAACATCAAGGGTTTCGGCATTTTAGAAAGTGTCGAAGCCTTTTTTGTTTCCGTCTCAAAACCCTCAAGAAACAGACTTTTGGGGGGGAAGCTGCATCGAGCAGCAAAGCGCGCAGATTGCCCTGCTCACCGAGCAGCTCGCCTGGCTGAAAAGGCAGCTGTTCGGCGCCAAAAGCGAGCGGATCGTGGCCGATCTCGGGCAGCAGAGCCTGCCTTTCGCCGAGGCCGAGGTGGTGGCGGCAGATCCCGTTGCCGTAGCGACCGAGGAGGTTCGCTACCGGCGGCACAAGTCCGCTAGAAATCGGGGCAACGACACGATCTCGTATTCCGACGCTCTGCCCGTCGAGCGCCGGCTTCTCGATCTGCCCGAAGCAGAGAAGATCTGTGCGGAAACGGGCGAGCCGCTGGTTTGCATCGGCGAGGAGGTCGCCCGTAAGCTGGCCCACAAGGCGGAGCAGTTCTTTGTCATCGAATATGTCCGCCCCAAGTACGCCTCCCGCAAAGACCCCGACCAGGGGGTGCAATATTTCCTGCATCTGGCGCCGCATTTCGAGAACTACCTGAACCACTTGATCCTTGCCGTCTTCAAGGCTTCATCATCCACGATGATCGTCAAGTTCGCTATTGTCGAACTCCTTTCGTGGTACACGGAAACAATGTAGCACGACAATAGAACTATCGCCATTCCGGTTTCCGCCGTAAAGAGCGCATGGTATGCGCCTTGGTCCGTATCCGCGCACCCCGCAAAGACCGAACGCTATGGATACGGACGGAGATTGTAAGGTCGACGCATGGGTCGCCCCTACTGCGTATTCCGGCCGAATCCGGCCACGATTCCGACGGGAAAGCGTCCACTGTTCCGGCGGAAATCCGGTCGGCATTTCGCTTCCATTCCGGAGCCATCCGGCCAGTGTGATTTGAGAGTGTAGTCGCGGGGTAACTC
>CALJLX010000067.1 GCA_937982495.1 uncultured Desulfuromonas sp. | reverse complement strand
GGCGGATGGCCTGGATCTTCCCCCGCAGGTAGCGCTCGGCCAGGGTGTCGATGACGCCGACGACGGCCTCGCGGTGGGCGAGTTTGTCCTTGCTCCCGAAATCGCTCATGAACCTTCCTTTCCCCAGGCGGACGTTACCGGTCAGTATATCATGATCCCTCCGCCCCTTCCCGGGTGAGAATGACCAGATAGCCGTCGGGATCGTGCAGCCAGAGCTCCTCGCGGTCGTGTTCGGCATCCTCCAGCTCGTAAAGCGGTTGCAGCTGGTGGCGGGCGACGGCGCGCAGCACCGGCCGCAGGTCGGCCAGGGTGAACTCCAGGGTCGCGCCGACCCCGAGGGGATGGCGGGAAAGGTTCTGGAAGAGGGCCGGATGGCGGGCTTCGAGCACCTCCAGCGGACGGAAGAGGAGGGTGGCGTCCCCCCGGCGCAGCAGCAGCAGGGGCGGATGCCCCGGGCCCGGGACGCGGGTTTCCACGGGCAGGCCGAGGATCTCGCCGTAGAAGAAGGCGGTGCGGTCGAGGTCTTCGACGCCGAGAGTCAGGGTAAAATCCATAGAGCGTCTCCTTTGCCATCAGGAGTACCACAGGCCGTTATCTTCCGGCAAGCGCGGAGCGGCACGGTTGACCGGCCGCCGGAAGCTGTGCTTTAATCGCCCTCGGTCTTTCCGGGAGAGTTCATGCACACCGCCTACCTGGCCTTCGGCGCCAACCTCGGCGACTGTCTCGCCACCTTCCGCGCCGCCCGCCGCCTCCTTGCCGAGGCGGAAGGGGTTCGCGTCGACGGCGCGTCGTCCCTCTACCGGACCGAAGCGGTCGGCGGCCCGCCCGGCCAGCCCCCCTATCTCAACGCCGTGCTGCGGGTGGCCACGGAGCTTTCCCCGGAAGAACTGCTGGCTCTCGGTCTTGACCTGGAAGCCCGCTTCGGCCGCGAGCGCCTGGAACCTTGGGGGCCGCGCACTCTCGATATCGACCTGCTCCTTTACGACGAAGTCCTTTGCGACCGGCCGGAGCTGACCCTGCCCCATCCGCGCCTGCATCAGCGCCGCTTCGTCCTGGCGCCCCTGGCGGAACTGGCCGCCGACCTGCGCCACCCGCTTCTGCAGCGCACCATCGGCGAACTGCTCGCCGATCTCGACGACCCGGCACGCGTGCACCGCCTGCCCGACCCCTGGTGATCCCATGATCAAACTGCTGATTTTCGCCCTCCTCGGTTTTCTCGCCTATACGCTCTACACCATGTTGCGCCGCTCCCTCGGCGGCGGCACCTCGGCCATCCCGCCGGAGAAGACCCGCCAGGGGGAGGAAATGGTGCGCGACCCCCAGTGCGGCACCTACCTGCCCAAGGGGGAAGCGCTGGAAAAGCTCGTCGACGGCGAGCGCCATTACTTCTGCTCGACCCGCTGCCGGGATGCCTTCAAAGCGAAAAACCCCTGAAGGCTTCCCCGCCCTTTTCCGACCTGCCCCGGGCCGGCGCGGCATTTGCCTCCGGCCCGCTTCTTTTGGAGATAACGCTATGCCCGACACCCCGATTCTCACCGACCGCGCCGCCGTCGCCCGCTTCGCCGCCGAACTGGCGCAGGAAACAATCGTCGCCGTCGATCTTGAAGCCGATTCCATGCACAGCTACCAGGAAAAGGTCTGCCTGCTCCAGTTCACCACGCCGAGCCGGACCCTGCTCATCGATCCCCTGGCGGTCGACGACCTTTCGCCGCTGGGGCCGGTGCTGGCCGATCCCGCCATCCGCAAGCTCTTCCACGCTGCCGATTACGACATCCGCTGCCTGAACCGGGATTTTGGCTTCGAGGTGCGCGGGCTCTTCGACACCATGATCGCCTGCCAGTTTCTCGGCGAGGAAAAGGTCGGGCTGGCCGACATCCTCGGCAAGCATTTCGGCGTCACCCTCGACAAACAGTTTCAGCGCGCCGACTGGTCGCAACGCCCCCTCTCCGGCGAGATGATCCGCTACGCGGCGGAGGATACCCGCCATCTGCACGGCCTGGCGGAACTGCTGGAGGAACGCCTGCGGGAAAAAGGGCGGCTGGAGTGGGTAGCGGAGGAGTTCACCCTGCTGGAGCAGGTCCGCTTCGCCGACACTGACGGCCCCCTGTTCCTGCGCGCCAAGGGCGCCGGCACCCTCGACCGGCGGCAGCTGGCGATTCTCGAAGAACTGCTGCAATGGCGGGAGGCCGAGGCCAAGCGGCGCGACCGTCCCCCCTTCAAGGTGCTGGGCGGGGCGCAACTGCTGGAGGTGGCGCGCAAGGCGCCGAAAACCTTGGAGGAACTGGCGGCGGTAGAAGGACTCTTCGCCAAGCTGGTGGAGCGCTTCGGCAAGAAGCTGCTGGCGGCGGTCGCCGCCGGGCTGGCGGTCCCCGCCGAGCGCCTGCCGGTCTATCCGCGCACGCCGCGCCAAGAGAAGGACCCGGCGGTGGACAAGCGTCTGGCGACCCTCAAGGCCTGGCGCAAGCAGCGGGCCGAGGCGCTGGAAATCGACCCCGGGGTGCTGATCAACAACGGCCTGCTCGAAAGTCTGGCCCGGCAGGTGCCTCAGACTCCGACCCAGCTGGAGCAGGTCGCCGGATTGAAGAACTGGCAGCGCCAGGTGCTCGGCGAGGAGATTCTCGACGTCCTGCGCGGGGGGTGAAGCCTGAGGGGTGAGGAGAAAAATTATCGCCTCACTCCTCACTTCCCTCCGCCTACGAACGCCCGGCGATGCCCGGCTCGGTCATCGGCCGGGGGTCGAGAATCCGCGTTAATTCCGCCTCGGAAAGGAGCCGTTCGGCCAGGGCGACCTCCCGCACCGTGCGTCCGCTCTCCCATGCCTTCTTGGCCAGGGCCGCCGCCTTGTCGTAGCCGATGACCGGGGCGAGGGCCGTGACCATGGCCAGGCTCTGTTCCACCAGCGATTCGCAGCGCTTGCGGTCGGCTTGCAGATCCTTGACGCATTTTTCGTTGAATTGGCGCGAGGCGCGGCTCAGCAGCTCGATCGATTGCAGCAGGTTGTGGGCCATAAGCGGCATCATCACGTTGAGCTCGAAGTTGCTTCCCAGCCCGCCGAGGGTGACGGCGGCGTCGTTGCCGATCACCTGGGCGCAAACCTGGATCAGGGCTTCGGCCATCACCGGATTGACCTTGCCGGGCATGATCGAGCTTCCCGGCTGCACCGGCGGCAGGATCAGCTCGCCGAGGCCGCAGCGGGGGCCGCTGCCGAGCAGGCGGATATCGTTGGCGATCTTGTACAGGGCCACGGCGCAGCTTTTCAGGGCGCCGCTCGTCATCACCACGGCATCCTTGGCCGCCTGCGCCTCGAAATGGTTGGCCGCTTCGACGAAGGGCAAACCGACGGTTTCGGCCAGGCCGGCAATGACCCGCCCGGCGAACTCGGGATGGGTGTTGATGCCGGTGCCGACGGCGGTGCCGCCCAGAGGGAGTTCGCAGAGTCCCGCCAGGGTCTGTTCCAGGCGGCCGTCGGCCAGTTCCAGCTGGCGGGCGTAGCCGGAAAAAACCTGGCCGAGGCGGATCGGCGTGGCGTCCTGCAGATGGGTGCGCCCGATCTTGACGATGTCGTCGAAGGCGGCGGCCTTTTCTTCGAGCCCCCGGCGCAGTTCGGCAAGGGCCGGCAGCAGGCTTTGCCGGATCTCCACGGCGGCGGCCAGGTGCAAGGCGGTGGGAATGACGTCGTTGCTCGACTGGCCGAGGTTGACGTGGTCGTTGGGATGAACCGCCCGGCCGCCTTCGACCTGCCCGAGCAGCTGGATGGCCCGGTTGGCGATGACCTCGTTGGCGTTCATGTTGGTGCTCGTCCCCGAACCGGTCTGAAAGATGTCGAGGACGAAGTGCCCGTCGAGTTCGCCGGTGATGACCTCCTCGGCCGCTTCCATGATCGCCATGGCCCGTTCCCGGTGCAGCAGCCCCAGCTCCAGGTTGACCCGGGCGGCGCGCTGCTTGATCATCCCCAGGGCGCGCAGGAAGGGGCGGGGAAAACGCAGGCCGGAGATGGGAAAGTTTTCCCGGGCGCGGGCGGTCTGGGCGCCGTAGAGCGCGTCGACGGGGACGAACATGCTCCCCATCGAGTCCTGTTCTTCGCGGGTGGCGTTCATGGGACCTCCGAAAGCTGGTGAGGGATGGAATGGACGGCCGGAAGGGGGTCGGGGCATCGCCTTGAGCATAGCAACCGGGGCGAGGGTGTCAACGGCGAGGCGCCGCCGTTTTACCAAGGCTAATTTTTCGCCTTCTGTTTTTATTCTCGCTAATCGCACGGCCTTCCGCTAGAATCCCGCCATGAGCAGCCTTGCCCTCACCCTCGTCGTCTTTTCCGCCCTGATGCACGCGCTCTGGAACCTGCTGGTCAAGCGCAGCCGGGACAAGACCGCCTTCATCTGGTGGATGTTCTGCTTTTCCGGCGGACTTTTCAATCTCGCCCTGCTCTTCGTCAACGAACCCTTCCCGCCCCTGACCCCACGGATTCTGCTCCTCGGCCTGGCCGGGGCGATCTGTTTCGTCGTCTATCACCTCTTCACCGGCCGCGCCTATCAGGGGGGCGATCTCTCCCTGGCCTATCCCCTGGCCCAGACCTCCATGATCTACGTGCCGATCTGGGGGGTGCTGCTGTTGGGCGAAAGCCTCTCCCCCCTGGGCGCCACCGGTATCGGCCTCATCATCCTGGGCGCCTACTGCGTGCAGCTTGGGCGCTTCTCCCTCGCCGAAGCCCTGCGCCCCTTCCGCAACCTCGGCAACCCCTCGGTACAGGCGGCCCTGGCCGCCGGGTTCGTCTACTCGGTCGGCGCGGTCGTCGACAAGACCGGGGTCATGGACTACCATCCCCTCTACTTCACCTATCTGCTGGTCGTCTTCATGTTCCTGATCATGTCCGCCAATCTCCTGCGCCCCGGGCAACGCGGCCGCATCGCCGGGGAATGGCGGCACAGCCTGCCGCTGATCCTGCTCTCGGGGCCGATCATGATGGGCTCCTTCATCTCCTTCCGCTACGCCCTCACCCTCGCCCCCTTGAGCTACGCCGTACCGGTGCGCCAGGTCGGCCTGCTCTTCGGCGTCCTCTTCGGCGTCCTCTTTCTCGGCGAAAGCTGCGGCCGCATCCGC
>CALJLX010000066.1 GCA_937982495.1 uncultured Desulfuromonas sp. | reverse complement strand
TCTCCGCACTGGCGAGGCACTCCAGGATTCGGCTGAGTGTTTTCATCGGCTGCATCTTGTAGGTCCACATGTAGTGACATTTTTTATGACTTTATGTGTATCATGACCACCGGCTGAATTCAACCATAGCCCTATCGTCATCGGAGATTAACGATCAATCCCCGCCAAAACAGAAACGGCCCGGCCTCTCGGATAATGAGAGCCGGGCCGGTTTCATGACAGCCTTCCAAAATATCGTAGGATGCGGTGACGCAAGGAACCGCATCGCTGTGCGTTTGGTTTATGCGTTTGGGACAAACTTCAAGATTTTCAGGGTTGCAGGGGATGAAAGGGATAAAAAATCAGCAACCCCGTTCGTGAAGCTCCTCCCGCGTCCACCACGCTTTCCCGCGCCGCGAGCGGCAACGACCGGCGATTTGCAGAACCCGGCTCGCCGCTTCTTTGTGCTGGTTGTGAATAGGCTTGTCTGCCACGGTGTTCTTCATTTGTCCCACACGCTCTTGAGACGCAGTAAGGGGGGTTCCCAGACCAGAAAGTAATCATCTTCAAAGCTCGGCAGGGCTTGGAGATATTTCGGGATCAGTTCTTCAAGGGAATCGGCATCCCGACCCTGATCTTCCCGGTAGCGATCCAAGGATTTCTGGACCTCGATGGCCCGGTTGAAATTATCGATGCCGCGCCGGTACCGGTCTTTGACGAACTCATCCTGCTCGGTGACAAACATGGCTTGAAGCATATCGCGACCGGCGAGAAGATTGCCGCCGCGCCCCATCATCTTTCCGGCTAAAGAACCAAACCAGGCGGGGGCGTCGGGCAACTTGGAAATTTTAAAGAACAGTTCGCCGGCTTTGACCGGATCATCCAAATAATAAAAGTAGTTGAAGGCCTGAAAAAACGGATAATACATTTCATTCGGATGTTCTTTGACCGCGCGCTCGTGAATTTCGTTGGCCCGCCGGGCGTACTCGGGAGAAATAGTGGCCAAAAAAGACTGGCAATAGTGATAGGGGTCGATGAATTTCGGGTACAGCTCAGTCATGACCTCGAAATTTTGCGCCAGATTCTCGGCGTAACTCAGCTCATCGACGTCTTTCAGGGGTCCACCGGCGAAGATGGCCACCTTGACGAACAAAGCGAAGCCCGTCAAATGGCTGCCATAACCGCCGGCGATTTTCAGCACGGGGGCCGGGGCGGCGGGCGACAGATAAAAATCGTTCCAGTTGGATTTGCCTTCCTGCAACCCCCAGACCGCCAGATAGAGGATCAGGCAAAGGATAAATACGAACTTTTTCATTTGAGATCCCGACGGCCGTAGATCCCCGCCGCGAGCGTCAGGGTCAACACGCAATAGAGCACGACATACGCCAGGTTGAGCAGCAGGGAAGAGGCGGCGGGCCACTGATTGGCGACCACAACCAGCCCTTTGTAATCGAAGCGGGAAAAGTTGGGGAAGATCAGGGTCATACCCACGAGGGCTTTTTGAACCAACTCGGAGCCTCCCTTGAAAAATTCCAGGGCGACGGGCAGACCGTTGCAGATGAGGTAGTAGGAAAGGGTCACCAGCAGCACCGTGAACCCGCCACGGATCATCCCCGAAAAGAGCACGATCACGGCGAGAATCATCGCCTCGATGCTCAGCACCCCCAACCAGGAGAGCAGATATTCCCCGACGCCCAGGCGGGCGAAAAACGCCACCCCCACCCAGGTTTTGATCAGGTAGAGGACGCCGAAACCGGCGATCCCCAAGATAACGTTGAGCAGCACCAGCAAGCCGGCAAGCCCGGCGAAGACGCCGAGAACGTACTCGGTACGCGACAGGGGATGAGCCAGCAGGGTATGAATCACCCGCCGATCTTCCCCCCAACTCATCACCTGCACGGCGTGAAAAAGCAGAAAGACCATCCCGGCGCACCAGCCGATAGTCACCACGAAATCGACCGAAACCCGGCCGATGTCGCGAGGGACAAAGGCGAAAAAGAAGAGGCCGCTGACGATGATCGCCAAGGCCAGAAGCACCAGCCCCAGGAGGGCGTGACGGCGCAGGCCGTCGACCAGCACCAGCCGGGCCAGGGCCGAAATTCTTCGCAGACAGTTCTTCATGGCGCCTTCACCTCGATCGCTTTCAAAAATCCGTCGACAATGCTCGAAACGTCGAAGGTCGCGGCCAGTTCCGCCGAGGTTCCCTCGAACCGTTTTTCCCCCTTGTGCAGAATCAACAGGCGATCCGCCAGCCGATCCACGTCTTCGAGAATGTGGGTGCAAAAAAGTATTGTCTTGCCCTGGCCCTTGAGATCGTGGATCAAGTTGCCGATGCTCGCCCGGCCGATGGGGTCGAGGCCGCTCATCGGTTCGTCGAGGATGAGCAAGGAGGGGTCGTGCACCAGCGCCAGCACGAAACTGGCCCGCTGCTGCATCCCCTTGGAGAAGGTCCGGATCGGTCGTTTGCGGGCGTCCCATAATTCAAGAGCGCGCAGCCAGCGTTCGGACTGCTCGGCGAGAGTCGCTTTCGGCAACCGGTGGGTCGCGCCGACGAAGCGCAGCATGTCGAGAATGGTCAGGCTGGAAGGAAAACTGGCGATCTCGGTCAGATAGCCGATGTCGTGGCGCAACGCACTTTCCGCCGGACCGCGCCCGTCCAGGGTGATGCTCCCTCGGTCGGGACGGATGAAGTCCATGAGCAGGCGGATACAGGTACTCTTGCCGGCCCCGTTCGCCCCGATCAGGCCCAGCGTTTCGCCGCGCTGGACCGAAAAAGACACCCCGCGCAAGGCCGGTTGCGAAACGGTGCCCAGTTCGCGTTCATA
>CALJLX010000065.1 GCA_937982495.1 uncultured Desulfuromonas sp. | reverse complement strand
AAATCGCCACCGCGCCCGAAATTTTTTCTCTCAGGACAGATTGCGTTGTTCCCATGTCGTGTCTTATTTGATTTTTTCAATGAAAACCTGAGCTTCCCCTCCTGTGTATCCCGCATTTTCTCGGGAGTTGCTCTCTCTTTGCTCTCATCGCCAGTTCTTTCCCTCCTTGGCTCCTAATCATCCGTCGTTTCCGACCAATCTACTTGGTATCGCCGTTGCATGAATGGTTTTAGCGGACCTGTCACCGCCGCCTGCGACGTGAAAAAACGTTCAGGGATTTGGGGAGGCGTAACTATGACCGGATTTTCAAAAGGGATTGGACTCATTCTGCTGGCGGCCTGGTTTTTCGCGGGAAGCTCCCCAGCCTGGGCGGTAACGGCTCCGCGTTTCCAGTCCCTCGGCCAGATTCGCGACGCCTTTGTCGCCCCGACCCGCCTCGACGTCGACGAGCAGGGCAATCTCTACGTCGTCGATGCCCGCAAAAAGGCGGTTTTCAAATTCGATAAGTTCGGCGCCAAGAGCAAGGGAATCCAGGTATTTACCGAAGCGGAAGCTTCCGGCGGCGGCCTCGCCGTGGGCGGCGACGGCAAGCGGCTCTTTGTCGCGGAAAAGCAGTCGGTGGCGGTCCTCGACGGCACCACCGGGGCGCGCCTCGGCTATCTCGGCGGGCAGGATCGCTTCGCTCACGTCTACGACATCGATATCGACGCCGACGGCCGCGTCTTCGTCGCCGACGCCGAGCGGCTCAAGGTCGAGGTCTATCGCCCCGGGGGGCAGAATCCGCTCGTTCCCTATGTCTTCGATTACCAGTTCGGCGCCAAAGGAGTCGGCCCCGGCCAGTTCATGGGGATCGCCGCCATGGCGATCAACGCGGCGGGGGGAGAGATCTACATCGCCGACCCCAACTTCCACAAACCCACCGGGGCGAGCACCATCCTCTCCTATCCCAAGGTGCAGGTCTTCGACCTCGCGGGTAATCTGAAAAAAATCAACGGTGTCGCCAATTTCATCCTGCTCGGGAGCAAATCCTTCGGCACCAAGGAGATGATCTATTTCGGCGGCATGACCTTTGATGGCCAAGGACGGGGTTATTTCGCCGACAGCTATAACGGTCGGATCAACATTCTGAATGTGGCGGGGAGCGATCCCCTGAAGATGTATCTTTCGAGCTATGCCGTGGCGGGTTTCAAACCGGGGCAGCTGAGTGATCCACGGGATCAGGTTTTCGATCCTCTGACCGGTCGCCTCTTCGTGCTGTGTGGCGACGGCCGGGTGGAGGTTTTTGGTATCGACGGCGCCACAAATCCGGTGAACGTCAACCGGGCTCCGGAAGCGCCGGTGCCGGTCAGCCCCGTCGGCCGGGGGGAGGTTCCCTCGTTGACGCCGACTCTGAGCTGGCAAGAGGCGGTCGATGCCGACGGCGACGAGCTGACCTATCGGGTCAAGATCGGCGAAGAGGGCGCGGCGGCGGAAACCTTCGAAGCGATCGCCGGGACGAACTTCATTCTTCCCCGGGGACTCCGCGAAAACGCGGCCTATACTTGGTCGGTTCAGGCTTTTGACGGCGAAGCCGCCTCCGCCTGGTCCGATGTCCAGGCCTTTTTTGTCAACGCCGAGGAAGAGGCGCCCACGGCGCCGGTGCTGACAGCGCCGGTCGCCAGCGGCACGGCGGACGGCCTGACGGTCTTTGCCTGGCAGGCTGCCGCCGACCCCGATCCCTTCGAGACCCTGACCTACGTCATGCAGGTGGCGGCCGACGAGAGTTTCGCCGTGCCGGTGCTGGAAGAGCGACTTGATGCCACCAGCCTGGCGCTGGGGGATTGCGCCGACTATTTTGCATTGGAGGACGGTCGGGACTATTTCTGGCGGATCAATGCCATTGATTCCACCGGCCTCGAATCGGCTCCCGGCGAGGCCCGGCTTTTCACCTACGATTCCACCATCCTGACCGTGAGCGCCAACGTCGGCGGCGCCCGCGTCCATCTCGGCGGCAATCTCGGCTATCCCGGGCAATTCCTGGGGGAGACGCCCCTCGAATTGCGCGACTTCCCCGTTGGTCCCTGCGCCCTGGTGGTGGAGAATGGGGGATTCGAACCGGCCGTCGCCGCGGTCGAGGTGGAGGAGCGGCTTGGCGCCGAAGTGCTGGTACAACTTCTTCCCGCCCTGGTCCCGGACAAGCTAACCGAGCGGGAGCCGCTGCGCGCCGGGACCGGGCGACTGCGCACGGAAGGCGAAGCCGCCCCCTACTGGGCCGATTTCGATCATGACGGCATCAGCGACCTGCTGGTCGGTACCGCCTCCGGGCAAGTGCTTCTCTATCGCGGTCAGTCCGAGGACTGGTCCCGTTACGGCGAAGGGGAAGTTCTGCCCCTGGGGATGACCGTGCCGGGCGCGATGCCGGTGCTGGTCGATTGGGACAACGACCTGCGCAAGGATCTCCTCGTCGGCGGCGTCGACGGCACGTTGACGCTCTTTCTCAACCAGGGCAGCGAGAGCGCTCCGGTCTTCGCCGAGGGGATGTTGCTGACCGACGGGAACGGCGTCATCGACGTGGGAGACGGAGCCGCGCCGGTGGTCGTCGATTTCGACGGCGACGGCAAGAAAGATCTGCTCGTCGGCAGCGTCGACGGCCGACTCGTCCGTTATCACAACGAGGGCCCCGATGCCGGCCCGCGTCCGGTGCGCGTCGAGTTCGCGTTTGAAGGCCTGGCAAACACCCCGGTCGCCCCCTTCATGGTCGACTGGAACGGCGACGGCCGCCGCGATCTGCTGTTGGCGCAAGACGGCCGCTTCCTCGTTTTCTCCCGGCTGGAAAATGGCAGCTTTGCCCCCGCTGCAGAGATTCAGGTTACCGGCAGACTTGCCGGCGGCACGCCGCAGCGGATCTTTGCCGCCGATGTCGATGGGGTCAAGGGAAAGGATATTTTTGTCGGCGGCGCCGACGGCGAAGTGCGGCTGCTGCAAGGCAACGCCAAGCTGTTGGCCCCCGCCTTCATGCAGTTCATGCTGAAGAAAATGGACGATTTGGCCGAAGAGTTGGCTGAAGACCGAAGAATACGGGCGGATGTGGACGGCATCAAAGCTCAACTGGCGAAGAACAACATCCGCGCCGCCAGTGA
>CALJLX010000064.1 GCA_937982495.1 uncultured Desulfuromonas sp. | reverse complement strand
CGCGACTTTCTCGATCTGGCCGGGTTTGTTCTCGTCGATGCCGTCCCCCGTCCGGATGTTCCGCAACTGCGGGAGTTCGTCGGCGACGATCTGCTCGGTCTGGTGCCGGAGGGGATCACCTACGGGCAAACTTATTACCTGCTGCGTCGGCACGAAACGAATCTGCGCCTGCACTTTCATGAACTGGTGCATGTGGCCCAGTGGCGGCAGCTCGGCGCCGCCTGTTTCCTTCGCCGTTATCTCGCCGAAGTGGCCCGCCACGGCTATCGCGGCGCGCCCCTGGAGAGGCTCGCCTATGAACTGGAAGAGCGCTACGGTGCCGGCCCGCCGACCTTCGACGTCATGGAAACAATGCGCCGACATCTGGCGGCGAGGTGATTTTACCGCCGTTTCCGGACGCGAAAATCCATGTCTGGTCAGATCGAATTAATTTTTATCTTGACAAAACAAGGCGAATTGTGATATAAACCGAGCCGTTGGCGAGGTTTTTTGCAAAATCGTCCGACACCTTTTTCTGCTTTTTTGTTTTGGCGATTTCCCATTCTTTCCTCGGAGGGTTTCATGTTCGCTCAAAACGCCTCATTCGGTACCCCCATCAGCTGACCCCCACTCCGCATCATTTGGCCACGACATTCGTGCTGAGGGCTTGCCGCCCGAAGCCGTCGACGCTACCCGTGCGTCCGGCGTCTTCCCCGGTGCGCTAGGTACGCCCCCGCGTGCGAATGTCCTCACCTCTAGCCCAAAGGAGAGAAGGGTCATGGATACTTCCGTTCGTTACATGCTGATGCTGCAACTGCTCCCTGTTTACCCCCGCAAGATCAGCGTCAAGGAGCTGCGGGAAAAGCTCATCGCCCAGGATTGCTCGTTCGATATCTGCGAACGCACCCTGCAGCGGGATCTGGTCAAGCTCTCGCAGCGTTTTCCCATCACTGCCGACGACTGCAAGCCCCGGGGATGGTCGCGCACCAACAAGGAGGATTTTTTCATCGACGTGCCGCTCATGACGACCGCCGTCGCCAAAGCCCTGCGCGATGTCGAGCGCCTCGCCGGAAAGCACCTGCCCAAGGAATCCCGCCGGATTCTTGAGCCCCTCTTCGCCCAAGCCCGCGCCGTCCTCGGAAAGAGTGCCGACTGCCGGGTCGACTATCGCACCGCCCAGCATTCCCGTTCCGACGAGGTTTTAGTCCTCGCCGCCTTCGATCTCGCCGCCTGATTCTCCCGCCAACGTCGTCTTTTTTCGGATTCCCTTCCCCCAAGCGACAGCCTCTGTCGCCTGGGGCGGGTATCCTCCGACTTGAACCTGCCGACGATAAGGAGAACGCCATGCGCTATGTCAAGATCAGCGAGCTCGATCCCGCCCGTGTCCGCCAAGGACTCGAAGCCGCCCTGAAGGAGCAGAACATCGAAGTCGACGACCTGCTGCGCCGTCTCGGGTATCTCCACCTCGATGACGGACGCCGCGACTTTGCCTATCTTCTTGAGCATGGAACGGATATCCATCTGCTGCGCCGGATTACGGCGCGTCTCGGACTCGACCATGAAGCCCTGAGCGGAGAGCGCCCCTTCGCCGATTACGACGACTATCTCGAATTCACCTTCGTGCCGGTACTGCTGCGGGTGCCCACCAATACCCGCCCGGGACAGATCTTCACGGTCTTGTTCGCCGGTCTGAAGCCGTTCATCCAGGTCGCCACCTTTCCCGAACTGAAAAACGCCTCGGTGGAAGAACGGAACCGGGTCATCGCCCCACGCATCCGCGACGACTATGCCGAGAAAAAACGCTTATCCTTCGGAGAGACCCTCGGGTATGCCTTTTATCATACCTTTTGCCAAGCCGACGCCTACTCCGTCGACGGAGAGCCCCTGCCTGATTTCGAGATTGTCCCCGTCACCGTCGGGACCAATATCCGAGTCAACCGTTCCGCCCTCGCCGGAAAGGGCGGGGTCATCCCGCGCCTGAAATGCCGCTCGACGGGGGAGAGTTACCCGACCCTGCCCGAGCGTTCCGGGCCCCGCGCTGAGGCCGAAGAAACCCTTGCCGCCGGAGCGAAAGAGGAGAACCTATGAAACTCGCCGAAGCCCTGATTCAGAGAGTCGATGTGCAGAAACGCCTGCGCGAGACGGAAAAACGCCTGGAGCGCATCGCCGTCGCCCAGGAAGGGGATACCCCCGCCGAGGATCCGCAGGAGCTGCTGCGCCAGCTGTCCCATCTCTACGATGAGTTGGAACGCCTTGTCTGCCGGATCAACCGCACCAACTGCGTCGTTGAAGAGGAAGGAACCTGCCTCGCCGATATGCTCGCCCAGCGCAATCCGCTGCAGAAAAAGCAGTCTACCTGGAG
>CALJLX010000063.1 GCA_937982495.1 uncultured Desulfuromonas sp. | reverse complement strand
CGGCGGCGATGACCACGTCCGGTTGCCACTCTTCAATAATATTTTTGGCGGCCAAGGCCGCGGCGATGGCCTGTTCCTCGCTCTTGTTGCGCTTGGTGTCCATGTAATGAACACGCAGGTCAATATCCCGACGGGAATCGAGCACCGTCTTGACCCCGCGCAGGATGTCGGCGCTCCAGAGATAGTCGGCGTGATAGGAGTCGACATAAAGGACTTTTTTCCCCGCCGCCAGCGCCGCGAAGGGAAGCAGCAGGCAGGCCGCGACGAAGGCCGGCAGGAAAAAGAGACGGCTCATGGCTGGTCTCTCCACGAAAAGGTTAGTATCCTCTCCGAATTGTGCAATATCCGGACCACGGTCAAACCAGATAGCGCGGGAGAAAAACCTATCCCTCAATGCACGAATGGACATCGTCCGGGTCAGCTATTTGCGGAATGCTGACAAGAGCCTACGGCCTATGGTAACGTCAACCCGAGCTGTCGGACACGACCCCCTTTTCGAAACGAATTCCTTCATCCCATGAACCCGGCGAAACTCCTCGGCATTCTTTCCCTGCTTCTGCTCTGCGCCTGCGCCCGTCCCGCCCCGCCGACGCTGGAACTGGTCGACGCCGTCATCACCGGCGAGGCGCTCTGGAGCGGCGAAGTGCGCATCACCGGGGTGACGGTGGTGAAAAAAGGAGCCCGGCTCACCATCCTGCCCGGCACCCGGGTCGTCTTCATGCCCCTCGACCGCGACGGCGACGATATCGGCGACTCGGAACTGCTCATCGAAGGGAGCCTGATCGCCAAAGGTACCGCACAAGCACCGATCCTCTTCACCAGCGGCGCCGCCGAGCCTAAGCCGGCGGACTGGAAATTTCTCTATCTCGACTTCTGCCAACAGGGAGAGATCGAGCACATCGTCTCCGAATACGCCTACAGCGGCATCCAGGTCCATTTCTGCAAGGCCGCCGTCAAAAACTCGACCTTCCGTCACAATCTCGACGGCGTGCGCTTTTCCACCGTCAACATCGAGGTGGCGAACAACCGCATCCACGACAACCGTCACGGCCTGCGCTACGAGGAACGGCGCAGCCAGGCCCATATCCATCACAACGACATCCGCGATAACGACATCGGCATCTTCGTCGTCACCCGTTCCGACAATCGCGCCGTCATCGAGTACAACAACATCACCGGCAGCCGCCAATATCAGGTGAAGATGGGACTGGAGCAGCCGACCGACGTCCGCTTCCCCCGCAACTGGTGGGGCACCGCCGACCCCGCCGCCATCGCCGCAAGCTTCTTCGACCACCGCTACGATCCCCACCTCGGCCGCGTCGCCGCCCCGGAACCGCTGACGGCGCCGGTCAAACTCCGCTAAGGCCTCTTCTTCGCCCCCCGGCGGGGGGAAAATCCCGGCGGATCAATCGGCGCCGACCGGTTCGATGCGGATATCGTCGAAAAAGACCGGCTCACGCTCGACCGCACCCTCGCGAAACAGAATCAGGTGGATCATCCCCGTATCCGCTCCCGTGGTGAAGCGAAACGCATGCCTTTCCCAGTCGTTCACCCCACTGAGAACGACCCCGGCATGCATGCCCCGGCGATGTTGTCGATCGAGGGTTTCGGCATATTGTTCGGAAATCCAGAGGAAACGATCATATTCAAGCACGCCGACACCGGCCGTGCCCCCTTCGGGCAACCGGGTCCGGGCGCGAAAGCTCACCTCGTAGGTCGTTTCGGGGGAGACCGCCAGGGGCGAGAAAAAACCGACGGAGTCCAGCCCCTTGATGCCGCGCAGGGCAAAAGCGCGATTGCCGCCGCCGTCGACGGCGCCGACACTGGAGATTTTCACCAGATGCTCCAGATAGGTTCGCCAATAGGGCAACGCCACGCTGTCGTCGTCCTCGGGACGGTAATCACCGATCCTGGGAAACAACGAAAGCTGGGGAGCACCATCGAAGGTTTCGAAAAGAGGAGGCGCCGGCGACCGCGCGGGCGCCGTTAATGCCGCCTTGCGGGAGTAGCCCGGTGTATTTTTCGGCGCCGGCCCGCTTTCGAATTCGCAGGCCGACAGGAGAAAAGGGATCACCAACAGCAACAGGACACGCATGGAACCTCCCCGGCAAAAAGGTGTAAACGTCGCTGATTATATGAAAGCGCCCCGCTTCATCCAAGTTGCTTTCGCAAAAAATATCTATTTGGCCAACTTCTAAGCCAAAAGCCCCTCCCCTCTTCGCCATCTAGCGGAATCTCACGGGAAAACTCCGTCATTTGCAGCCCCCTCTCCTCTCTTTCTTTCCGCTCTGTTCCGGCGCCGGAGGACCTTCCGGAGAAGCCGAGACGGATTTTCGCCATGGCACGAAAACTGCTTTTACTACCGTATGGGTCAACAATATAAGAATTCTTTAAAATTAACTACTTCAAAGATTTATTACCATATTTAATACCCTCCGGAAAAGGGCCGCCATGAACCAGTCGACCGCTACCGCGCCACCCAACTCAAGCCGTTGGATTCCCTGCTTCCTGGCCTTGCTGACCGGGGCCCTGCTGCTGCTCGCCCTGCCCGGAGCGAGTCGGGCCGACAACGCCACCACCGCCGGACCGGCGACGGCGACGCCGGGGAAGGCGACCAAAGTCGCCGGAGCGGCGAAGATCACCGTCAATATTCCGTACAGCGGCGACGCCAACGGCAACAACAGCGCCCTGATCCAATGGGACGAGGACGGCGGCGACTGGAGCAGTCTGCTCGGCAGCCAAGCCCTTCCCCACAGCGCCAACCCCTATACTTACGAAATTTCCGGTCTCGACAACTCTGTCAGCTACCAAATCCGCGTCACCATTACTGATCCCGACGGCGGCAGCAATCTCGTCCAGATCCTGACCGGCCTCAAGCCCTACAACCTGCTGCTGCACAACGCCGTCTCCACCGGTTCGAGCAAATGGTCCGGCAACTGGGGCCTGATCGACGCGGGCAGCCGCTACGGCGAAATCACCTGCTCCACCTGCCACACCACCAGCACCAGCAACATCAAGCGTGTCAAGGAAACGATCACCGCCGCCAATTCTCCGACACACGACTTCCCCGGCAACACCGTGGCCTTTCTCGACGTCCGCGACGGCACCAGTCATTTCGGCGACGACAGCGGCGGCCGCACCACTTCCAACCGCATCTGCGAAGTCTGTCACAGCGCCACCGCCTACCACCGCTACGACGCCAGCAGCAACCCGGGGGGGACGACCCATTACAACGGCCG
>CALJLX010000062.1 GCA_937982495.1 uncultured Desulfuromonas sp. | reverse complement strand
GGATCAAAGGATCGACCATGACCCCAGGCCAGCCCCACCCCCCCTATTTCCCCCTGTCCCTGCAAGTCGCCGCCGAGGCCTGGCAGCGCCTGGAGCTGAATCCGAAGAGCGTGCTCGCCGATTCCGAGCGCCGGCTCTTCCGGATTCGTCAGCTGACCGAAGCCCTCCGTCGCCACGCGCCGTCGGAGCGCCCGCCCCGGGCCGGGGAACTCAACCTGCTGGCGCTGCTCAACCGCGCCCTGCGCCATGTCGCCGGGCGCTATCTGGAGCTGCGCGGCTGCCGCGTCACCGGCACTCACATCGAGCTGGGCGGCACTCCGAAGCGGCTTCCCAACCTGCCGAAAACCCTGGGGCAGCTGATCGAACTCTTCCCGCCGGCGGCGGTCTGGCTCGGCGGCGAGCCGAAACGCTACCTGAGCGGCACCCAGGGTGAAAGGCGCCGCCTCGAAAGCCTGATCGAACTCTTCATCCTGGCGGTGCAGAACGGCAACCGGGCGGCCCGAACCTACCGGTCCCTTTTCGCCGACGACGAACTGGCGCGGCGGACCGCCTACCGGCAGGTTCTGGCGGAACTCGACGAGGAACTGGAAAAGATCGCCGTCCCGGGGCTCTTCGGCGGCACCCTGCTCGATCTGCTGCTGGCCCCCTTAAAGGCCGCGCCCGACTCTTTGGCCGGGCAGCTCGGCTTTATCCGGCAACAATGGGCGGGCATCATCCCCGAGGAACTGCTGCAAGAGCTGGAAGTGGCCTTCGCCATCCTCCACGAGGAAGAGATGCAGCGCGGTTTCGGCACGGGCGGCCCACTGCCGGTGCCGACTTTCGGCGGAACGGCGGAACATGAAGTGGAAGCCTTCTCCCCCGACACCGACTGGATGCCCAAGGTGGTGCTCATCGCCAAGACCATCTACGTCTGGCTCGATCAGCTTTCCAAACGTTATCAGCGGCCCATTCACCGCCTCGACGACATTCCCGAGGAAGAACTCGACCGCCTCGCCCGCTGGGGCTTCAACGCCCTCTGGCTGATCGGCCTCTGGCAGCGCTCCCCCGCCTCGCGCAAGATCAAGCGCATCTGCGGCAATCCCGAGGCCGAGGCCTCGGCCTACTCCCTCTTCGACTACGCCATCGCCGACGATCTCGGCGGCGACGAGGCCCTCGCCCGCCTGGAGGAACGCTGCCTGCGCCGGGGCATCCGCCTCGCCAGCGACATCGTCCCCAACCATACCGGGCTCGATTCCAAGTGGATGCGGGAACATCCCGACTGGTTCATCCAGCTCGACCATCCCCCCTATCCGGCCTACCAGTACCACGGCCCCGACCTCTACGACGATCCCGACGTCACCGTGCAGATCGAGGACGGCTACTACGATCACAGCGACGCGGCGGTGGTCTTCCGCCATCAGGATCACCGCTCGGGCCGGGTGCGCTACATCTACCACGGCAACGACGGCACCCACATGCCCTGGAACGACACCGCCCAGCTCAACTACCTGATCCCCGAAGTGCGCGAAGCGATGATCCGCACCATCATCGGCATCGCCAGACGCTTCCGGGTGATCCGCTTCGACGCCGCCATGACCCTGGCCAAGAAACACTTCCAGCGCCTCTGGTTTCCCCTCCCCGGCGGCGGCCAGGGGGTACCGTCCCGGGCCGAGCACTGGCTGGCCAAGGAAGCCTTCGACGCCGCCTTCCCGGTGGAGTTCTGGCGCGAGGTGGTCGACCGGGTCGCCGCCGAGGTGCCCGACACCCTGCTCATCGCCGAGGCCTTCTGGCTGATGGAGGGCTACTTCGTCCGCACCCTGGGGATGCACCGGGTCTACAACAGCGCCTTCATGAACATGCTCAAGCGCGAGGATAACGGCAAATACCGCCAGGTGCTGGGCAACATCCTCGAATTCGAGCCGGGCATCCTCCAGCGCTTCGTCAACTTCATGAACAACCCGGACGAAGACACCGCCGTCGCCCAGTTCGGCAAGGCGGATAAATATTTCGGCGTGGCGGTGATGCTCGCCACCTTGCCGGGCCTGCCCATGTTCGGCCATGGCCAGATCGAAGGCTTCGAAGAAAAATACGGCATGGAGTACCGCCGCGCCTACTACGACGAGGTGGTGGACGATGCTTTCGTGCGTCACCACGAGGCGCAGATCTTCCCCCTGCTGCAGCGCCGCCGGCTCTTCAGCGGCGCCGAAAACTTCGAGCTCTTCGATTTTTTCCATGACGGCCGGGTCAACGACAACGTCTTCGCCTACAGCAACGGCGTCGGCGCCGAGCGGGCGCTGGTGCTCTACCACAACCACTACGGCGACTGCGAAGGCCGGCTCCACCAGGGGCTTCCCCGACAACGGCCGAACAGCGCCGTGCCCCGCGCGAATTCCCTGGCCGAAGCCCTCGGCGTCCGCGCGGGGGAGCGTTGGTACTGCCGTTTCCGCGAGCATCGCAGCGGCCTGGAATACCTGCGCACCGGGGACGACCTGGCGGAGAACGGTCTCTTCTTCAGCCTCGGCCCCTACCAGTACCGGGTCTGCCTCGACTTCGTCGCCCTCTACGATGAGGACGGCGCCTGGGGCGAACTCTATCGGCGCATCGGTCACGCCCCGGTCGCCGATCTCGACCGGGAGCTGCGCAAGATCCGCTTCCGCCCCGTCGGCGACGCCTTCCGCGCCCTGCTCGAAGTCGCCCTGCGCCAGCCCCTGGCGGCGATCCTCGCCCGGGAACCGGCGGAACTGGAGAAGCACCCCGACTATCGGGAATTCCTGGCGCGCATGACGGGCTTCGTGGAAACCCTGGCCCATTTCGCCCAGCCGCTCCCCCCGGCCGAGGCGGTGCTCGCAGCCATCCGCCGGCAACTGGACGATCTGCGCCTGCTCAGTCGCCTGACCGGTAAGCGCCCCGACGAAAACCTGGCCCTGGCCGGACTGCGACGGATGCTCACGGAAGGGCTGCCCAATCGTGTTCTTCTCCCCTTTTTGCTGCTGCGGCAGATCGGCGGGCTCTCTCCGGGCAACGAAGCGAGCCGCCGGGGTGCCGCCTGGATCGAGGAATATCTCCTCGGCGATGCCCTGCAGGAGACCCTGGCCGACACCGAGGCCCCCGTCACCCGGCAGCTGGTGACCCTGCTCGTCCGCCATCAGGGTTTCTGGCTCCCGGGACGGCGCCGCCAGTCCTTCCGGGAACTGTTCGGCGACCCGGCGGTGCGGGAATACCTGCGGGTCCACTGGCATGAGGGGATGGAATGGTTCAACCAGGAGCGTTGGGACAGCCTGCTCGCCGGCCTGTTCGTCGCCGCCGCCTGCAGCGCCGTCCAGACCCTGAAAAAGGACCGTCCCGAACTGCTGAGCTGGCTGACTCGGCGTTTCGAGCAGCACGCCGCCGCCCGCCAGTGGGCGCGGGAGGCGGGCTTCAAAGTGGCCGAACTGCTGCGCCTCGGCGCGCCCCGGGCGGTCCCCGTTCCCGCGCGCAAACCGGGCAAGAAGCTGAAGATCCTGATGATCTCGTCGGAGGTCACGCCCTTCGCCAAGAGCGGCGGACTGGCCGACGTCGCCGGCTCCCTCCCCCGGGCGCTGCGCGCCCTCGGCCACGACGTCCGCATCATCCTGCCCTACTATCGCGCCATCGCCCGCCGGGGCGATGCCGTCGAGATGGATCTGGCGAGCGCCATCGTCCCCCTTGACGGCACCCCGCTTCAGGCCGCGCTCCATCAGGGAGATCTCGACGGGGTGCCGGTCTACTTCGTCGAGCAGGCCGAGCTCTTTGACCGCGACGGCCTCTACGGCGGCGCCGACGGGGATTTCTGGGACAACGCCCAGCGCTTCGGCTTCTTCGACCGGGCGGTCCTTGCGCTGCTGCCGCGCCTCGGCTTCAAGCCCGACATCCTCCATCTCAACGACTGGCAGACCGGCCTGATCCCGGCGCTGCTGCGCACCGAACATAACGACGATCCCTTCTACGCCGGCGCCGCTACGGTCCTGACTATCCACAACCTCGGCTATCAGGGGCTCTTCGGCGGCCAGCATCTGGAAACCCTCGACCTCGACCCCCGCCTCTTCGGAATGGACGGCCTCGAATATCACGGCATGCTCTCCTTCCTCAAGGCCGGCCTGACCCAGAGCGACCTTTTGACCACCGTTTCGGAAACCTACTGCCGGGAAATCCGGACCCCGGAGATGGGCATCGGCTTCGACGGCATCCTCCGAGGGCGCGCGAACGATCTCTTCGGCATCGTCAACGGTCTCGACCCCGAACAGTGGAATCCCGCCGCCGACCCGGCCCTGCCCGAGCCCTACGATGCGGACAATCTGTCGGGCAAAGGCCGCTGCAAGGCGGCCCTGCAACGGGAACTGGGGCTGAACGAGAGCCCGGATACCCCGATCGTCGCCATGATTACCCGCCTGGCCACGCAGAAAGGTCTGGACATCGTCGAGGCGGCCTGGGACGGGATACTGCGCCGCCCGCTGCAGTTCGTGCTGCTCGGCACCGGCGAGAAAGAACACATGGAGCGCTTCGAGCGCCTGCGCCACCGGCATCCTGGGCGGGTTTCCATCAACCTTTCCTTCGACGACGACCTGTCGCGGCGGATCTACGCGGGCAGCGACCTCTTTCTCATGCCGAGCCGCTACGAACCCTGCGGCCTCGGCCAGCTCATCGCCCTGCGCTACGGGGTGATTCCCATCGCCCGCCGCACCGGCGGGCTGGCCGACACCATCGTCGATCCGCAAGAGGACTGGACCCGGGCCAACGGCTATCTCTTCGACGCGCCCACGGCCGAGGCCCTGCTCCATGCCCTCGACCGCGCCCTGGGCCTCCATGCCCGCGCCGAGGACTGGAACGGCATGGTCCGCGCCGGCATGCGCCAGGATTTTTCCTGGGAGCGCTCGGCCGAACGCTATCTCGAACTCTACCGGCGGGCGCTGGCGAAACGGCGGGGGAAAAACCAGGGAGATTCCTGAATCGGCCCTGCGGGATTGATTTTCATCCTTCGGAAAAGCTACCATTTAAACCATGAACGAAGAACAAAGACCGGAAACCGGTAACGACACGACCCCTCCCCAAAGCGAAGGGACGGAACCGACCCTCTTGGCCGCTCGATTTCCCGAACTGGCGGAAATCGAGCGGGAGGTGGCGGCGCGCATCAGGGACAATCAGCGTTTTCTCCAACGTTTCATGGATGAAGACTTCGCCGAGGAAGATGAGCCGCCGGGAGACGAGGATGGCGATTTCGAAGAGCTCTAGTCCGCATATCCGCAGCCTCTCCCGCCGCCGCTGCCTGGGCCTGCTCGCGGCCCTGCCCGGCCTTGTCTGGCTGCCCGGCTGCACCCTCTTCGACGCCGAGCCCCTGCGCATCGCCGCCCACTGCTGGCTCGGCTACGCCCCCCTCTTTCTGGCACGGGATCTGGGTTATCTGCCGAAAAACGCCATCCATCTGACGGAAAGCCTTTCCGCCGGCGATTCCATGGAACTGCTGCGCGGCGGCGTCGTGCATGGGGCGGGGCTGACCCTCGACGAAACCCTGCGACTGTTGGGCGAAGGCCTCGATTTGCGGGTCGTCCTCGTCTTCAATCAGTCCCTGGGGGCCGACGTCCTGCTGGCACGCGGGGATATCCGTACCCTGCCGGAGTTGGCCGGACGACGGATCGGAGCGGAAACGAACGCCGTCGGCATGCTCATGGTCGACCGGGTACTGAAAGAGGCGGGGCTCTCCCGCGCCGACGTGCGCCTGGTGCCGATCGGGGCCGACGGCCACGAAGCCGCCTGGCGCGCCGGCGAGCTCGACGCCCTGGTGACCTACGAGCCGATCGTCAGCCGTGTACTCAACAGCGGCGGCGCCCGCCGGCTCTTCGACAGCCGCCGGATGCCCGACACCATCTTCGATGTGCTGGCGGTGCGCGCCGACAGCCTCTCCCGCCATGAACGGCACCTTAAACACCTGCTGCGCGCCTACTTCCAGGCCCGGCGTCTGCTGCGCGACAACCCCATCGACACCTCCTACCGCCTGACGAATTTTCTCCGCATCGACCCGGAAGCGATCATCGCCGCCTATCGTTACCTCGAACTGCCCGACACCGTTATTAACCGGCGTTACCTTTCCCCGAAGGGCGGCTCGCTCATCCCGGCGGCCGAGCGCCTGGCCCGCTGGATGACCGATGCCGGACTGTTGCGCCGACCGCCGCGCCTGGACAACCTGCTCAGCGCCGCCTATCTCCCCCGGGAGTCCGGGTTATGAGCCGCGTTTTCCTCTCCTGTCTCGGTGCCCTCCTGTTGCTGGTCTTCGCGGCTACGCCCCTGCGGGCGGCAGAGGCCGGAACGGGCGAGGGCGAAACCCTCTCCCTGGCCGTTCATGCCTATCGGGAAGGTCCGGCCGTCGAAAGCCAATGGGCGCCCCTGGTCGACTATCTCAACCGTAACCTGCGGGGCTTCCGGATTCGCCTGCTGGCCCTGCCCCTCGACGAACTGGTCGCGGCCATCGACAGTCATCGGATCGATTTCATTCTCACCGCCCCCAATCAGTACATCCAGCTCTCCCACAGCCACGCCATCTCCTCGCCGCTGGTTACGTTGATCAACACCGTGGACGGCAAACCGATCCGCGCCTTCGGCGGCGTCATCGTCACCCTGGCGAATAACCGGGAGATCCACTCCCTCCGCGACCTGGTCGGGCACCGGGTGGCCACCTCGAACAGCAAATCCCTGGGCGGCTTTCTGATGCAGAATTTCGAATGCCTGCGCCAGGGGATCGATCTCTCCCGGGACGCCGAGATCGTTGAAACCGGCATGCCCCACGACCGGGCCATCGAGGCCTTGCGGCGCGGCGAGGCGGAAGCGGCCCTGGTGCGCACCGGGGTGGTCGAGATGCTGGTCCGGGAAGAGCGGGTTCGCCCCGGGGAGTTGCGTATCATCAACGACCAGAACCTCCCCCGGTTTCCCCTGGCCCTCTCCACCCGCCTCTACCCCGAATGGCCGCTGCTGGCCATGCCCCATGTCGACGAACAGGCGGCCAACGCCATGACCGCCGCCCTGTTGCAGCTTCCCCTCGGGGGGGAAGTGGCCCGGGCCATCGGCATTCACGGGTTTTCCATTCCGCTGAACTACACGCCGGTGCGGGAACTGCTGGAGACCCTCCGTGAGCCCCCCTTCGACGTTCCCCCCCAGTTCACCGCCGGAGATGTCTGGCAAAAATACCGGCTGCCGGCGACAATCGCCATCGTCATGAGCGCCCTGGTGCTTCAGCTGGCCTTGCTGCTCATGCACAAAAACCGCCGGCTGCGCGCGGAAAAGGCCCGCGCCGAGGCTGGCGACGCCCTGCTGCGCAAGCTCTCGACCCAAGTGCCGGGCGCTCTCTACCAGTTCCAGCTGCGCCCGGACGGCAGCAGCTTCTTCCCTTTCGTCAGCGACAAGTTTCAAGAACTGTACGGTGTCTCCCCCGACCTGCTCAAGCGGGACGCCGCTCCCTGCCTGGCTCGTATCCACCCCGACGACCTGCCGGAGGTGCTGGCCAGCATCGAGCACTCGGCCAGGAATCTCACGGTCTGGCACAATGAACATCGGGTCTGCCTGCCCGACGGCGGCAGCGGCTGGCGGGAGGGCAGTTCCACCCCGGAACGCCTGGCCGACGGCAGCATCCTCTGGCACGGCTTCATCACCGATATCTGCGGCCGCAAAGCGATGGATGAAGCGTTGCGGGCCAGCGAGGAGCAGTTCAAAAGCCTCTTCCGCGAGCCGATGGTCTCCCTCATCCTTCATGACCCGGAGACGGGAGAGATCGTCGACGCCAATCCGGCGGCCATCGCCATGTACGGGCTCAACCGCCTGGAAGAACTGCAAGCCTTCGATTTCTGGGTGGATCCCCCCTACTCCTTCGCCGACGCCCTAGCCTGGCTGCGCAAGGTGCGGGACGACGGGGAGCAAAGCTTCGAATGGCTCAACCGCAAGGCCAATGGCGAACTCTTCTGGGAACTGGTCCAGCTCAGTCCGATCAAGATCGGCGGTCGGGACCGGGTGCTCGCCACCTCCATCGACATCACCGACCGCAAACGGGCCGACGAGGCCCTGCGCACCCTTAACCGCGAGCTCGCCGACCAGACCCGCCGGGCCGAGGAGGCCAATACCGCCAAGAGCCAATTTCTGGCCAACATGAGCCACGAGATCCGTACCCCCATGAACGGCGTCGTCGGCATGGCCGAACTGCTTTTGGCCACGCCTCAGACCGAAGAACAGCGGCACTACACGGAAACCATCCGCGCCAGCGGCGATGCCCTGCTTGCCCTGCTCAACGACATCCTCGACCTCGCCCGCGTGGAAGCGGGCAAGCTCTCCCTGCGCAGCGAGGACTTCGATTTTCGTCAGCTGATTTTCGAAATTTCGGCGGCGATCTCCGCCCGAGCCCAGCACAAGGGGTTGAAATTCAGCGTCCAGGGGACGGCGGAAATCCCCGACCGGCTGCGCGGCGATCGCGACCGGCTGCGGCAGGTTCTCGCCAATCTGCTCGACAACGCCGTCAAGTTCACCGACCAGGGGGAAATCAGCCTCGGCGTGACCCTGGACGCCACCACCGCCGGCGGCATCCTGCTGCGATTTTCCGTGCGCGATACCGGCATCGGCATCCCCCCGGAGCAACTGCCGCGACTGTTCGACAAATTCATGCAGGTCGACGGCGGCAGCGCCCGCCGCCATCCCGGCAGCGGATTGGGCCTGGCCATCTGTCGGGAACTGGTGGAGCTGATGAAGGGTTCCATCGGGGTGATGAGTACTCCCGGCAAAGGGTCGGAATTCTGGTTCACCGCCCTGCTGGCGGAACCCGCGCTACCGGCGAAACCGCTTGCCGAAGGGCCGCGCCCAATAGCGAATTCGCTCTCCCCCGGGCAGGGGCAGACCCGCATCCTGCTCGCCGAGGACAACCCCACCAATCAACGGGTCGCCCTCGGTCTGCTGCGCAATCTGGGGATCTCCGCCGATGCCGTCGATAACGGTCGCGCGGCCCTGGCGGCGCTTGAACGCCAGGACTACGACCTGGTGCTGATGGATATCCAGATGCCGAGGATGGACGGCCTGACGGCAACGCGGGCGATCCGAGACCCCGAAACAAAGGTGCGCGATCACGCCGTTCCGATCATCGCCATGACCGCCCACGCCATGAGCGGCGACCGGGAGCGCTGCCTGGCCGCCGGGATGAACGACTACCTGACCAAACCGGTCTCCGGCCAGGCCCTGGCCGAGGTATTGCGCCGCTGGCTGCCGGCGGCGGAAACCGAGGAGGCCGAAGTCAGGCGGGAAAGCGTCACCCCGTCATCGACGGAGATCTTCGACCCGGCCGATCTCCTCGATCGCATGATGGACGACCGTGAACTGGCCTGCTCGGTGCTGCACTGGTTTCTTGACGATGCCCCGAAGTGCCTGGGCCATCTGCGCGAGGCGCTGAATCAGGGCGATGTCGAAACCCTTGGCCGCCGCGCCCATTCCCTGAACGGCCTCGCCGCCAACGCCGGCGCGCCGCGTCTGCGGGACCGGGCCGAACGGCTCGAAACCGCCGCCAACGAGCAGGAGTTGGAAAAAATCGCCGCCCTCCTGCCGCGAGCCGAGGCCGCCGCCCAAGAGGCCTGCGCCGCTATCCGCGCCTTTTTGGCCGAAACGGAAGGCTGAGCCTCCTCGACCATCCCCTAGAAAAAACAGCGACGCCGCGCCCGAGATGTTCGGAGCGCGGCGTCGCTGTTTCCGTCTGGAGACCCAGGTCAGGGAAGGGCCAACCCGTCCGTGTGCCGGCGCCCCCGATCGCTGAAAAGGGCCTGAAGGCTGGCGATGAAGTTGCCGATCAGCGGATCCTCGCCGCGGGCGGCGAGGTGGAAGGCCGCGCGGGAACGAACATGCGTGAAGTCTTGGACGTAGTGAGCGCGCAGTCGCTGGTCCAGCAGATAGCCCCGCACCAGGCTGCGCGAAACGAAGGAGATGCCGCAGCCGTCGAGCGCCGAACCGATGCACAGGCGCAGATCGTCGGAAATCACCACCCGTTTGAAATCGTTGATGTCGTGCCCCAGGTTGGCGAGATTCTGCCGCAGCAGGTTGCGCGAACTGCAGCCGTCGCGGCGGGCATAGATGGGAAAATCGAGCAGACGTTCGATTTCCATGGGCGTTTCGGGAAGTTCCATGGAAGGGGCGCTGATAAAGACCAACTCGTCATCGGGAAGGGGATAAACGACAAAGGATTCCGGCGGAATCTCATCGCAATACTCGATCACCGCCAGATCGTATTCCTTGTTTTGTACCCCGGCTATCGCCTCGGCCGGCTGCTTGAAAATGAACTTGAGATCGTGAACGTCGGCGTTGCGCAGCACGAAATCGCTGAGAATGCGCGGCAGATAGGCCATGCCGAAGGTGGGGGTACAGCAGATCGACAGTCGTTTCTCCCCTTTGAAGGACTGCAGGCGATCCAGCAGTTCCCGCTCTTTGGCGAGAATCTCCCTGGCCTTTTCCAGCACCAGCAGTCCGGCGCCGGTGGGCTCCAGCTGCGTCCCGCTGCGGTCGAAGAGCTGATGCCCGTAGTTTTCTTCCAGAAACTTGATCCGCTGGGAGACCGCCGACTGGGTAATATGCAACAACTCCGCGGCCTTGGAAAAACTTCCCGTTTCACAGACCTGGACCAGAGTCTGAAAGTAGCGTGTTTCCATACTCACACCCACCCTTCTCATTTTCCATTTATATCAATGTGGCCCGAATCATAAAGCAAAAGCCGTGCCCTATCCATAGACAAATGAAGATATATGAATATAACATAGAAGCCGCGCTAATAGGGGGCATAAGAAACATTCGCTTTACCGGAAAACCCCCGCTGGGTATGGTGCTTTTGTTAGAAACTGCGAAATGTACAACGGAAAGGGGCTGGAAAACCGGAGGGTTTTTCATCGGCCTGCAAGTCTCTAAATCAAGGAGAGGAGTGAAAGGAGAAATCATGTCGAAAACGTCGCGACACCATGCCCGATGGCTGGTGCGGCTGCTTCCCGTGTTGCTGCTGCTGGGGGCCTGTGCCACCGGTGCCATCCGCGAGAAACTGCTGACCCTGCCGACCATCGAAGGCGCCACTTACGTGGGGGAAGAAACCTGCGTCGAGTGTCATGAAGACAAAGGCGCTGCCATGGCCCACAACATTCACGGACGCCTGGCCGATTTCGAGTACATGGGCGGCCAAAAAGGCTGCGAATCCTGCCACGGTCCCGGCAGCCTGCACGTCGACGGAGAAGGGGATACGGACAAGATCCTCAACCCGGCGACCCTCGCCGCCGAGGAATCGGCGGCGATCTGCGCCCTCTGCCACACCAGCGGCAAACTCATGGACTGGACCCACAGCGAACATGCCCTGGTCGACCTGAGCTGCAGCGACTGCCACACCATGCACGGCCAGGAAAAGCCGCTCAAAGCGAACCTGAAGCAGGAAGATCCGGCCCTCTGCTACAGCTGCCACCAAGAGCAGATGGCCCAGAGCAACTTCCCCTCGCACCATCCCATCAAGGAAGGGAAGATGAACTGCTCCAGCTGCCACAACGCCCACGGCGAACTGCTCACCGACGAGCGCAAAAACGACCTCTGCCTCAACTGCCACAGCCGCTACCAGGGGCCCTTCGTCTTCGGGCACGCCCCGGTCGAGGACGATTGCACCATCTGCCACGACCCCCACGGCTCGGTCGCCAACAACCTGCTGGTGCAGAACGAGCCCTTCCTCTGCCTGCAGTGCCATGAAGGCCATTTCCATATCCTGCGGCAATCCGACTATACGGTGCCCGTACCCGCCCCTGGACAAACGGCGACGACTCCGGCCCAGCAGGCAAGTGCCGACATCGTCAATGTGCATGGGCAGGAAGGTTTCCAGACCTCCTTCGGCACCAAGTGCACCACCTGCCACAAAGTGGTTCACGGCAGCGATTATCCGTCCCAGCCGCTCAGCGGCGGCGGTCTGACCCGTTAACTCAAGGAGGAAGAAATGAGGCAACCCCAATCTTGGCTGCTTGCATTGCTGTCCGTCCTGGCCTTGATGACGACCGCCAGCATGGCTTTTGCCGAGGGAAATGCCCTCGGCGGCCATGTGGAGGTCGGCGCCACCGGGATAAACACCAAGGACAACGCAGCCCGCGTCAACGAATATGTCCGGGGCCGCTCCGAGGACGGCATCAGCTTCGCCCCGAAGCTCTCCCTTGAAGGGGAGATGGGCGAACATTCGGCCTTCGAGCTCGAAGCGGACGCCAACGGCCCCCGCGACCAGAAATTCAACCTTGAACTGGACGCCGCCCGGATCTTCCGGCTCGGCTTCGATTACCAGGTCATGGAACACTGGAAGGACCACGAAACCCTCGACCAGATGGGCGCCACCGGCCGTGACGACATCGGCGGTTCCCAACCGAGCGTCACCACGGACAAGATCTTCGCCAATCTTCCGGCCGGCGCAAGTGTCGGCGGCGGTACCCTGAACTACGATCCGCTCCAGGCCTACACCGAAGAACTGTCCAACGACTACCTGGTGACCCGCCGTGAACTCAAGAGCGAAGCGGACCTGGTCGTCCCCTCGTTGCCCAACGTCGTCTTCCATACCGGCATGCGCATCGAAAAACGTCAAGGGCTGGAGCAGGCCATCGGCGTCACCAAATGCGACAATTGCCATGTCAGCGCCGTCGGCAAGAAGATCGACGAGGTCACCGAAGACTATGTCTTCGGCGCCACCGGCAAGTTCGGGCTGCTCACCGTCGATTACGAGTATCTGACCCGCACCTTCTCGGAAAGCGGTTCGACCCCTTCTCGCTACTACGAAGACGCCACCAACCCGACCGCCTACAACATGCTTTATGAAAACGGCGACTTTGCCTTCGGCCGCACCCCCGATTCGGAAAAGGACAGCCACGCCCTCAAGGCCCGCATCGACCTGCCCAAGGACGCCAGTCTGACCGCCAGCTACGTCAAATCCGACATCGAAAGCTCGAAGAGCCAGACGCAAGGGGAATATCTGCTTCTCGACGGCAGCACCTTGAAGAGCGAGTACGAATCCTTCGGGACAAAGCTCGCCGGGAAAATCGGCAAGAACCTGCGCCTGTCCCTGCGCGGCGGCATCTATGACATCGATGTCAACGGCAATGAAATCTATTACCCCGCGCGGGATGCCGCCAACGCCGCGGCCGCCTGGCCGGAAACCAACACCGACGCCTGGCATTCGGCGGAAGCCCGCAAGGTCAAGGAGGTCGGCACCGATCTCGTCTACCGCCTGGCCCGTGGTACCACCTTGCGCCTCGGCTACGAATTCGAAGAGGTGGATCGCGACGAGGAAGAACTGCTCGAAACCGACACCCATACCCTGAAAGCCTCGGTCAAGACCCGCTTGAACAAGGCCCTCTCCGGCAACTTGAGCTATCAGTTCCAGAAGATCGACGACCCGCTCCCCGGCGCCCATGTCGGCATCGCCCAGGGCGATCCCCTGGCCATCCAGGATCCGCTCGGTTCGGGTTTGTGGTATTACAACACGGCGGCGATGAATACCCCCGGCGACCAGTTGCCTGCGGCCAACCCCGACAACACCTGGTACTGGACCGATGTCTATCCCAATCGCCAACTGGAATCGACCAACCTGCCGGATGAAGTCCACGAGGCGAAACTCTCCACCACCTGGGCGATCAGCGCCAACAAGGCGGCGACCCTCTTCGCCCGAGTGCGCCAGGCGGAAAACGACGAGGTGGAGTTCGAGCAGACCACCTATGTTCCCGGCGTCAGCCTCTGGTACGCGCCCAACGGCAAAATGAACCTGACCATGGCTTACACCTTCAACAAGCAGGAAACGGAAAACCAGATGTGCGTCGGCTGGTACCATGGCTGAGCGAACGACGTCTCGTCGGGCCAGTTTGGCTCGATCTGTAACACCGCGGAATACAATACCGACGTCCACACCCTCGCGCTCAACCTGGATTACCAGGCCACCGAAAAACTGAAGATGAATGCCGGCTTCACCTACAACCGGGCCAAGAGCAGCTGGGATTGGGATTTCACCGAACGCGCCCAGTTGACCCCGGAGAACAACCTGACCACGCCGCTGGCCGAAACCGGCATCGAAGCCCCGGGCCCCTATGCGTCCGTCAACTACGACACCTGGGAAATGAACAATCTGGTGGACGAGTATTCCGATCTCGCCTACCAGCAGTACCAGTTCACCCTGGGCGGCACCTACGAGTTCACCGACGCCTTCTACACCTCGGCCTCGGCGACCTACGACATCTTCCGCTCGAAGGAAGCCTATGTCTACGGCGATGAAGACGGCAAGGCCTACTACGCCTATCTCGGCTTCGGCTACCGTTTCTAGAATCGAACCCTGTTCCATGCTTCATTGGGCCCGGCTGCGCACGCAGCCGGGCTCTTCCTTATTTCGGACCCCCAAAACACGACCCTTGACATCATTCCTATATTCGCATATCTTTATGTCAAACGGACCAACAAGGAGGTCGCCATGAAGATTACCGAGAGCGCCCGCGCGGCGTTGCAAGAACTGTTGCAAAAGAGCCCGGGCAAGGCCGTTCGGGTCGTTTTCCAGGGCTTTGGCTGAGGCGGACCCCGTCTGGGGTTGGCTCTGGATGAGCCGAAAGAGAATGAAAAGAGCACCAAAGTCGGCAGCATCGAACTTTTTATGGAGGAGAGCATCGAGCCCTTCACCGAGAACCAGATGATCGACTACGTGGACAACTGGTCCGGCAAAGGCTTCGTCATCGCTCCCGAGTACGGCTCTTCCTGCTGCTGATTATCCGATAGAAAAGAAGAAGGCGGCGCGTTTTCTCCAGAAGGGAAACGCGCCGCTTTCTTTTTTCCCATCCCCGGCGACGAACCTTTTCGTTTTGGCCTTTTGCCGCCGCCTTTGTTATGATGCCGGGGTTTTTAAGAAAAACTCACGGTTTTCATGAGCAGGAGGACGCATGGCGGGCCGCATCTTCAAACCTTTTCCAGTGGGCGCATTTACCATCATCCCCGCCGGCTTTCCCACCCCCGACCCTTGCGGCATCCCGCTGATCCTCGGTCGCAAGGGGGCCTTCGGTTCCGGCGAGCACGAAACGACCGCCTCGTGCCTGGAGCTGCTGACGACCATTCCCGGGCTCAAAGGCTGCCGGGCCTTCGACCTCGGCACCGGCACCGGCATCCTCGCCCTCGCCGCCGCCCGTCTCGGTGCCGCCTCGATCGCGGCCCTCGACCTGGAATGGCCGGCGGCCCTCTCCTGCGCCGAGAACGCCCGGCTCAACGACCTCGAAGACCGGGTACTGACCATCTGCGGCGAACTCTCCGCCGTCGCCGGTCGCCCTTTCGATCTGGTCATGGCCAATATCTACGCCGATATCCTCTTGCCCCTGGCCGACCGCCTGGTGGAGTTGACCCGGCCCGGCGGCCACCTGCTTCTCTCCGGCATCCCCCTGCAAGACAAATTCGACATCGAGCGCCGCTACACCCGCCTCGGCTGCGTCGTCGCCGACAGCCGCATCATGGAGGATTACGCCAGCTTTCTGCTGCGAAGAGCGGCG
>CALJLX010000061.1 GCA_937982495.1 uncultured Desulfuromonas sp. | reverse complement strand
TTCTGCTTGGAGAGCATCATGGCGTTGCCGACGATGCCGTAATAGAGGATGCTCAACCGGGTCTTGGAGGTATTGTCCTTGATCCGGGCCGCCTGGCGGAGATTGAGATCGGCGGCCAAGGCCCGCAATTGCTGGTCTTTGGCCGTCAGTCGCTCGAGATTGGCGGTCTGCTGGCGGCTGAAGGTCTGTTCCACCTCGAGGAGGATGTCCTGCAACAGGCGGCGCACCTCTTCGAGTTCCTCGATCTGCACCGGCAGCAACCCCTTATGGTGATTGCCGATATGGGTATAGCCCCGCAACACGATGTCACGATAGCCGTCGGTGAGCTTTTGCAGCCGGCGGATGGTCTGGGCGTAACGGTGGGAAACGGCCAGGCCTTGCTGATCGAGAAGGCGCATGGCCTTCAAGACGTTGGCGCTGATGATGTTGGACCACTGCTGAACATGGGAGAGCTTCTTGCGTTCGACGCCGAGACGGTCGAAACTCTGCCGGAACAGGGCGTCGAGGGAGACGTCGAGGGAGGTGCGGATTTCGTGGAGCAATAAACTCATATGCTCGAAGGTGATGGCCACCGCCGCCCGGGGATCGTCCACGGTCTTGAGATTGAAGACCTTCTCCATCCGCGCCTCGCGCACCATCGATTGGTGCTTGCGGTGGGCATTCCAGATCATCGCTCCGGCCAAAACCAGCAGCACCGCCACGCCGAAGGCTTCGCCATAGAAGATGACGGTCGCGCAGAGCGCGGCGGCGAGGAAGGCGACGACCGCGGTCAGGAACCAGCCGCCGATCACCGTCAACACCCCGGTGACGCGGTAGACGGCGCTATCCCGACCCCAGGCCCGGTCGGCGAAGGAGCTGCCCATGGCGACCATGAAGGTCACGTAGGTGGTCGAGAGCGGCAGCTTGCTGGCGGTGGCGTAGGAAATCAGGGCGCTGGCCACCATCAGGTTGACCGTGGCCCGCAACAGGTCGAAGGAGGGTTTGCGGCCGTCGACCAGCACCGGCGCGGCGGCGGCGGGATCGAGGCGGCGGCCGACCCAGCCGCGCACCCCCTGGGGGATGATCAGGCGGACGGTATCGGAGAGGTGCAGCACCAGCCGGACGATGGCCCGGGAAAGGAAAATCGACTCGAACCGCTCATTCCCCTCTTCCTGCTGGCTCAGGCTGATCTCCGTTTCGGTCACGGTGCGGGCCTTCTTCGACAGCCACAGGGTCGCCACCATCACCCCCCCGGCCAGCAGCAGCAAAAAGGTTTCCGAAGGGACCTTGGCGGCCAGCCCGCCCATGGTGATGCCCAGGGGATCGTCGCTGGCCGCAGCGAGCCGGTAGGCATGGAGACCGGCCAGCGGTACGCCGACAAAGTTGACCAGGTCATTGGCGGCAAAGGCCATGGCCAGGGCGAAGGTGCCGATCAGCACCACCGGCTTGAGAATGTTGAACTTGAGCAGCTGCAGAACTTGCAGCACCACCGCCGCCACCACAAAGATCAAGAGCAGCAACAGCCCGGTGTGGGTATTGATCCACTCCTGATTCTGCTTGGAGATGAAGGTGGCGCCCTTGGCGCCCTTGACCAGAATGAAGTAGGTGATCGAAGCCAGGGCCATCCCGCCCCACAGGGCTCCGTACCGGCCGATGCGCTTCTGATAGTCGAAGGTGAAGAGCAAACGGGTGAAAAACTGCACGATCGCCCCGCAGACAAAGGCGATGGCCACCGACAGCAGAATCCCCATGATGATGGTGATGGCCTTGGCCGAATTGATGTACTGGACGACGTTCACCAGACTCTCGCCGGCCGTGAGTAGTTTGAGCATCGCCAGGGCGACGGCGGCACCGAGCAGCTCGAAGACCACCGACACGGTGGTGGAGGTGGGCAGACCGTAGGTGTTGAAGAGGTCGAGGAGAATGACGTCGGTGATCATCACCGCCAGAAAGATGGTGAGCAACTCGGGCAGGGTGAAGAACTGGGGATGAAAGATGCCGCTGCGGGCCACCTCCATCATGCCGCTCGAGAAGGTCACCCCGGCCATGATGCCGAGGCTGGCGATGATCATGATGGTCGCCCGCGGCGCTACCCGCGAACCGATGGACGAATTGAGAAAATTCACCGCATCGTTGCTGACCCCGACCATGATGTCGAAAACGGCAACCAGACCGAGGATCACCACCCCGACAAAAAGAAGTTCCATACTCATGATGCCTAGCTTTCCTTTCCCCGCGACCGTCGGCGGGACGCGCTCTTTGGGAGCCGAAAAAATCCGGACAGTGGCAACCGAACGACGGGCCGGTCAGGATTTCCATCCTAACCCCAATCCGTTCATTAATGATGGTCATGCCTGTCTCGCAGCAAAACGAACAGCTTGTACAGGAGAAATGTTAGGATTGTGTTAGCGTTGTGAATTTTACCAAAGAAAGCTGAAATTTTCCGACCAAACCCCGAGAAAACCCCCTTGCCGGTTTATGCCGGGGCGCTGTATTGACCTCTCCGTCTCAGGAGCATCGCGTTGGGAACGGGACGCGAATTGTACGAGAATAATGGTACGAGGGGACGTAGTTGCGTTGTTGCTTTTAATGGTACGAGGGGACGTGGTACGAGGGGACGTAGTTGCGTTGTTGCTTTTATCCATCAGTCCATAGTTTCCGCCACTCGGGATGCGCAGCCAGCAATTCTTTTCCTCGACGCTCCGAACGGGTGATACTGGAGCGCGCTTGCTCGAAGTAATCGGCGAGACGGGTTCCGGGAATGTCCAGATAGGCGATGGCCAGATGGCAGATAACGGCGCGGGCGGCGGATAATCGCGGGGTTCGTCCGCCGCCGCGCAGGTCTTCGATACTCACGTCGAACTCGTTAGCGACCCGCCGGAGCAATTCGGCAAGATCGATCCGGAGCCCAGGCGCGCGTGCCGCTTGGGACAGAACGGTTTCGACAAATGCCTGCCCGCCCAAAACCCGGTGGTCGGAGCCATCGTTATCCCTCGATTTTTTCAGCCGGTCGCGCAAGCCGCCGGCGCTCAAACTCTCCGTGTCATCCTCCTGTTCGACCAACCCCTGCTCGATAAAGCTGCGATAGCTGCTCCGTGCCGTCGGTGCCGTGTCGGCAAAGAGGGCGAGCAGTTCGTCCACCGCTTGTCCGGCCGACTCCGCATTCCCCATCAAAACCGCATGTCCGCACCAGGGGTAGGTATCGAGCGCCGAGAGGCTGTCAACCGTGCCGGCTTTTAAGGGATTCAGATGGATGTAGCGGACGAGCGCAAGCAGGTAGGGGTCGACATCGCAGAGAATGGAATGGTAGCGGTTTTGAAACAGATGGCCGGCCCGCTGGTGCCGGCGATTGAAGACGATGGCGTGGCCGGTGAGCAGGCGACGCATGAAGGCGGCCAGACCGGAAGGGCCGGGGCGCAACAGCAGATGAAAGTGATTGGACATGAGCGCCCAGGCGAAGCATGCGGAGCCGGTTTCGAGCAGCAGCGAACCCAAGCGATCGCGAAATAATGAGCGGTCGCAATCGTCGCGAAAGATGGCGCAACGTTCCACGCCTCGAGCGACGACATGGTAAAGCTGACCGGGGATATCGATGCGTGCGGTGCGAGGCATGGCGGAAGGTTACCATGCCTCGACGATTACGCAACAACGCAACTACGTCCCCTCATGCTTGTTGCGACTGCGATAAAGCGATGTATGATGTATTTTATAAAACAAACCAAACAACCTGAGTATGGGAGAAGCGGATGAAAAATGATGTAACTTCTCCCTTCGCAGCCCAGGAGCGAACCTCCTGTAATTATCCTGTAACTACAACCCAGTAGACAAGGAGAGAACCGATGACAGAATGGAGTTGTGAAAATCCGGAAGAACACTGCGATCTGCATGCCTGTCAGCTGAGCTACAAAGAACGCAACC
>CALJLX010000060.1 GCA_937982495.1 uncultured Desulfuromonas sp. | reverse complement strand
CCCAGTGTCGCCAAACGCATCCTCGAAAAGGGGATCGAGGCGGCCCGGGCCCGGGAAGCGGCGCGCAAGGCACGGGATCTGACCCGGCGCAAGGGGGCACTGGAAGGTCTTTCCCTGCCGGGGAAACTGGCCGACTGCCAGGAAAAAGATCCGGCCCTGTGCGAAATCTACCTGGTCGAGGGCGACTCCGCCGGCGGCAGCGCCAAACAGGGACGGGACCGCCGCTATCAGGCGATTCTCCCGCTGAAAGGCAAGATTCTCAACGTCGAAAAGGCGCGTTTCGACAAGATGCTCACCTCCAACGAAATCCGCACCCTGATTACCGCCATGGGAACGGGCATCGGCAAGGAAGACTTCGACATCGCCAAGTTGCGCTACCACCGCATCATTATCATGACCGACGCCGACGTCGACGGTTCCCATATCCGTACCCTGCTCTTGACGTTCTTTTTCCGGCAGATGCACGAGATTATCGAGCGCGGCCATCTCTACATCGCCCAGCCGCCACTCTACAAAGCCAAGCGCGGCAAGAAGGAGATTTACCTGAAGGACGAGGCGGCGCTCCTTGAATATCTGCTCAGCGAAGGGGTCGAAGGTATTTCCGTGCAGATGGAGAAGAGCGGCAAGGTGATTCGCGGCAAGCAGATCATTCCGACCTTGCGCAACATCATCGACTACAACAATCTCTTCGATAAGATCATCCATAAAGGGGTCAATCGTGAAGTCTTGCGGGTCTTCGTCACCGGCAAGGTGCAAAACGGATTTGCCGATATGACCGATCTCGCGCCCCTGGCGGAAAAACTCAAAGTCATCGAACCTCGAGCCCAGTTTCAGGTTTTGCATGAGCCGGCGCGACTGCTCTTCACCCTCGGCAATGTGCGGGCGCGGATCGACCAGAACATTCTCGAGATTCTCTCCTCCCACGAGTATAAACTGCTGCTGCAGGCGTATCGTCTGGTCGAGGATCTCTGTAAGGATGAGCGGGCCTTCATTTCTTCGGAAGGCAAGGAAGAAGGGATGGTCGGCGACCGCCAGGAACTGCTCGATTTCTTCTTCGAGCGGGCCAAAAAAGGGCAGTATATCCAGCGCTACAAGGGGCTGGGGGAGATGAATCCGGAACAGCTTTGGGAGACGACCATGGACCCGGAGAAACGGATGCTGTTGCAGGTGAAGATCGAGGACGCCATCGCCGCCGACGACATCTTCACCGTCCTCATGGGGGATCAGGTGGAACCTCGCCGGGAATTCATCGAAAACAACGCCCTGAACGTTTCCAATCTCGACATCTAGGTACCCAACCCGAGACCGCCGATGCGACAGACTTAAAGCGGTCGGGTTTTTGGAGGAACAGTCCATGGATTCCCAGCAGAACCAGAACAAAATGCCGGTCAACATCGAAGACGAGATGCGTAAATCCTACATGGATTACGCCATGAGCGTCATCGTCGGCCGTGCCCTGCCCGATGTGCGCGACGGCCTCAAACCGGTGCATCGCCGGGTACTCTTCGCCATGAGCGAACTGAGCAACGACTGGAACAAGCCCTATAAAAAATCGGCCCGTGTCGTCGGCGACGTCATCGGCAAATACCATCCTCATGGCGATATCGCCGTTTACGACACCATCGTGCGCATGGCCCAGAGCTTCTCCATGCGTCATCCCCTGGTCGACGGTCAGGGTAATTTCGGTTCCATCGACGGCGACTCGGCGGCGGCCATGCGTTATACCGAGGTACGTATGGACCGGCTGGCCCACGAGTTGCTGGCGGATATCGACAAGGAAACCGTCGATTTTGGTCCGAACTACGACGACTCGCTGCAGGAACCGCTGGTTCTGCCCTGCAAGTTTCCCAATCTGCTGGTGAACGGATCGGAAGGGATCGCCGTCGGCATGGCGACGAAAATTCCTCCCCATAACCTGGGGGAGGTGATCGATGCCCTCATCGCCGTGATCGACAATCCGGCCCTGGATTTCGATGATCTGCTGCGGCTGGTTCCCGGGCCTGATTTTCCCACCGGCGGTTTCATCCTTGGTCGCGACGGCATCCGCGAGGCTTACGCCGGTGGCCGGGGGATTATCCAGACCCGCGCCCGCGCCCTGGTCGAGAAGGATCGCCGCACCGGCAAAGAGAGCATCATCGTCAGCGAGATCCCCTATCAGGTCAACAAGGCCAAGCTGATCGAGAAGATCGCGGAACTGGTCAAGGAGAAGAAGATCGAAGGGATCTCCGACCTGCGCGACGAGTCGGATCGCGACGGTATGCGCATCGTCATCGAACTGAAAAAAGAATCGATTCCCGAGGTCATCCTTAACCAGCTCTATAAGATGACCCAGATGCAGTCCTCCTTCGGCATCATCATGCTCGCCATCGTTTCCGGGCAACCGCGGATTCTTGCCCTGCGCGAGGTGCTGGACCGTTTCATCGAGCACCGCAAGGAGATCATCACCCGACGCTGCATCTTCGAGCTGAAAAAAGCCGAGGCTCGCGCCCATATCCTCGAAGGCCTCAAGATTGCCCTGGAAAACCTCGACGAGGTGATCCAGATCATCAAGAGCAGCGCCAGTCCGGCCGAAGCCAAGGAACGCCTGATGACGCGCTTCGGTTTTTCGACCCTGCAGGCCCAGGCGATTCTCGATATGCGCCTGCACCGCCTCACCGGTCTGGAGCGGGACAAGATCATCGCCGAATACAACGAAATTCTCGCCCTGATCCAGCGTCTCAAGGAAATCCTTGCCAGCGAGGTGGAAATTCTCAATATCATCAAACTGGAACTGGCCGAGATCAAAGAACGTTTCGCCAATCCCCGGCGTACCGAGATTATCGCCAAGACCGGCGACCTCTCCCTCGAAGACCTGATTGTCGAGGAAGACATGGTGGTGACCGTCTCTCATACGGGCTATATCAAACGCAACGCCGTTTCCCTCTATCGCGCCCAGCGCCGTGGGGGCAAGGGCAAGACCGGGATGCGCCCCAAGGAAGAGGATTTCGTCGAGCATCTTTTCATTGCCTCGACCCATGCCTTCATCCTGGTTTTCACCGATCTGGGCAAAGTCTACTGGCTCAAGGTCCACGAAATCCCCCAGGGTGGTCGGGCCACCCGGGGCAAGGCCATCGTCAACCTGCTTCAGCTCTCCAGCGAGGAGAAAGTCACCTCGATCCTGCCGGTCAAGGAATTTGTCGAAGACAAATACATCGTCACCGCCACCCGTAACGGCGTGGTCAAGAAGACCGAGCTGATGGCCTACTCCAATCCTCGCGCCGGCGGCATCATCGCCCTGACCATCGACGAGGGAGATCGTCTGGTCTCTACCCGCCTCACCGACGGCGGCATGGACATCCTCCTGGCCAGCAGCCAGGGCAAATCGATCCGTTTCCCCGAAAGTGACGTGCGTTCCATGGGCCGCACCTCCCGGGGGGTCCGCGGCATGATGCTCGAAGCCGGGGACAGCATCATCGGCATGGAAGTAGTCACCGACGCTACCGCCGCGACGTTGGTCACGGTGACGGAAAACGGCTACGGCAAGCGTACCGATCTCGACGAGTACCGGGTGCAGAGCCGAGGGGGCAAGGGGATCATTACCATCAAGACGACCGAGCGCAACGGCCAGGTGGTCGATATCAAGCTGGTCAATGACGAGTCGGATCTCATGTTCATCACCGACCGGGGCAAGGTGCTGCGCACCGGCGTTTCCATGCTGTCGGTCATCGGCCGGAATACCCAAGGGGTGCGGTTGATGGTTCTGGAAAGCGGAGAGCGAATCGTCGCCGTCGCCCGCCTGGCCGAGAAAGATGAGGAAAATGGAGATTCGGAAGCTGAAGAAGAAGCTTTTGAAGGAGGAACGGAGGCACCGGAGGAGGAATTCTAAGGCCTATCGGCTGCTGCGCCGGGCGATTCCG
>CALJLX010000059.1 GCA_937982495.1 uncultured Desulfuromonas sp. | reverse complement strand
TCGAAGCCGCTGGCGACGAAGGCCATGATCGGACCGAAACAGGCGAGCATCTTGCCGGGGATGTCCCGGGCCGCCGTCGCCATGAAGACCGCCAGGCAGACCAGCCAGTTACAGAGGATGCCCCGGACCAGGGCGACGTCGAAGGGGAGCTTGCTCTTGGCCGTGGCGATGGCGATGGCCTGCTCGGCGATGAGCGGCGCCTGCCAGAGGTTGGAGCGGTACATCAGCCAGGCGAAGAAGAGCGAACCGACGAAATTGCCGAGCAGCACTACCCCCCAGTTCTCCAGCAGCTTCCCCCAGGTGATTTCGCCGAGGAGGGCGGTCTTGGTCAGCAGGCTGTTGCCGGTGAAGAGCTCGGCCCCGCAGATCACCACCAGCATCAGCCCCAGGGAAAAGACCCCGCCGGAGAGCAGCCGGGCAATCCCCTGGCCGAGTTTGTCGGCCGTCCCGGCGCCGACCACCGTCGCCAGTTCGGCGCCGAAGGCGATGTAGAAACCGGCCAGCAGGCTGAGCACCAGGGTGCGGGACAGGGGTTGAACGGCGACCCGCTTCCCGTTCTCCATGATCGCCCGCACCGTCTCGGCGGGGGTGAGGAAGTTCTTGTCCATGCTATTTCAGCCCCACATCCCTGGCGAGCTTTTCCCAGGCGGGGAGGCTGCGCTCGATGATCGCCATATCGATGCAGTAGGCGATGCGGAAGAAGCCGGGAGCGCCGAAGCCGACGCCGGGGACGAGCAGAATGTTGTGCTTCTGCGCCTGGGTGACGAATTCGACGTCGTCGGCCAGCGGTGATTTGGGGAAGAGGTAGAAGGCGCCGCCGGGCTTGACCATGGAAAAGCCCAAGGCCGTCAGGTGGTCGTAGAGCAGGTCGCGCTTGCGCTGGTATTCAGCGATGTCGACGCTTTCCCGCTGGATGTTGGTGACCAGTCGCTGCATCAGGGCCGGGGCATTGACGAAGCCGAGCACCCGGTTGCAGAAGACCGCCCCTTCCATGAAGAGTTCGACCTGATCCATGGCCGGATTGGCCGCCAGGTAACCGATGCGCTCGCCGGGCAGGGCGAGATCCTTGGAATGGGAGGTAACGATGATCGAGTTCTTCACGCATCCGAAGATGCCGGGTACCTCTTGGCCGTCGTAGGCGATGCGGGCATAGGGCTCGTCGGAGATGACGTAAATCGTCCGGCCCAGCTCCTTCTCCTTGCGCTCCAGCAGTTCACCGAGGGCCTTGAGGTCAGCCGCGGGATAGATGACGCCGGTGGGGTTGTTGGGGTTGTTGACGATGATCGCCCGGGT
>CALJLX010000058.1 GCA_937982495.1 uncultured Desulfuromonas sp. | reverse complement strand
CGAGGCCCGGGCTGATTCTCGGGGTCGGCGGCTGTGTCGCCCAGCAGCAGGGGGAAAAGCTGCTCAAGGATCTGCCCTTTCTCGATCTGGTCTTCGGCACCCACAATGTCCATCGTCTGCCGGAGTTGGTTCGCGACGCCGAATCCCGCCGCAAACGCGGCCACGCCGTGGAATTTCTCGACCGGGAAACGCGCCTGCGCCTCTTCCCCCGCCGTGCGGGCGGCGAGGCCGTGACCCGCTTCGTGACGGTCATGCAGGGCTGCGACAATTTCTGTTCCTATTGCGTGGTGCCCCTGGTGCGCGGGCGCGAAATCAGCCGCCCGAGCGGCGAGATTCTCGACGAAATCCGTGAACTGGCCGCATCCGGCGTGCGCGAGGTGACGCTCATCGGCCAGAACGTCAACAGTTACGGCGTCGGGGTGCCGGGGGAACTCTCCTTTGCCCGGCTGCTGGCCGAGGTGGAAGGGATTGACGGCATCGCCCGCATCCGCTTCACCACCTCCCATCCCAAGGATCTTTCCGACGAGCTTATCGACTGCTTCGGTGCGCTGAAAAAGCTCTGCGATCACATCCATCTGCCGGTGCAGAGCGGGGCGGATCGGATTCTGCGCCTGATGAACCGCGGCTACTCCCGCGCTCAGTATCTGGAGAAGGTGCGCCGTCTGCGCCGGGCGCGGCCGGACATCCGCCTGACCTCCGACATCATCGTCGGTTTCCCGGGAGAGACGGAGGAGGATTTCGCCGATACCCTGCGTTTGACGGAAGAGGTGCGCTACGCCGATATCTTCTCTTTCATCTATTCCCCCCGCGCCGGTACCGCCGCGACCAAACTTGACGACCCCCTCACCCCCGGCGAACGCCAGGACCGTTTCGACCGGCTGCTGGAGATGCAGGAGGAGATCTCCCGGGAATGGCGGGAGCGGGACGCGGGCGCGACCCTGGAAGTGCTGGTCGAGGGTGAGAGCCGCCAGGGGCAGGGGCAACTCTTCGGGCGCACCACCTGGAATCGTATCGTCAACTTCGCCGGCTCCCGGGAACTGATCGGGCAAATCGTTCCGGTGCGGGTCGGCCGGGTTTACCGTAATTCTCATCTCGGGCGGCTGATCGCGGATTGAGCCCTTTCGGAAAGGCGACAGGCAAAAAAGAATCATGGCCAAGGGACGGATTCTCGCCATCGATAACGACGGGGCCTCGCGGGCGCTCTATCAGGAGCTGCTCGGTAACGACGGCTATTATGTGCGCACCGCCGCTGGCCTTCGTGACGTCATGGAGGCGCTGCGTCGCGAGGAATTCGACCTGATTGTTACCGAGTTGCACGCCGGCGTGGGCAGCGACGACATCACGGAAAGCATCCGCCGGCACAGCCCGGGGCAGGAAATCGTCGTCGTCACCGACAAAAACGATGCCGCCGCCGCTGTCGAGGCCATGAAACGTGGGGTCTCCGACTATCTGCTCAAACCGATCAATCCCGACGAGTTTCTGCTGCTGGTCGGAAAAATCCTCTTTCGCCAGGCTCTGCGGGTCGAGCACAAGAAGCTGCTCGAAGAGAATATCGAGTTCCATCAGACCCTCGGCTACTACCAGAAATGTCTGGTGTTTCTCAATATTCACGATCTCGACCGGCTCGGGGATCAGATCATCGATACCCTGATGGAGCTGTTGCAGGCCGAAGGCGGTCTGCTCTGGCTCCCCGGCTACGGCGGTCGGCAGTACCACCTGCGCTGTCGGCGCGGTCTGGTGAAAGTGGCTTCCGGCGAGGAGTCGCTCTCCCCCGACGAAAGACTGCGCGCCATTCTCTTTGCCGGTGAAGCGACCGCGACCGGGCAGGGCGCGGCCCTCTGGCTGCCGATTCCGGTCGGACCCGAGGGCATGGCCCTGCTCCGCATCGAGGCGCCGGTGGGGCGCGAGGCCTTCACTCGCCGGGATCTCAAGGTCGCGGCCCTGGTCGGCGAATTCGCCGCCGGTGCCCTGCGCAATGTCCTGCTGCTGCGCGAACTGGAGCAGAACACCCTGCGGGTGCCCCTGGGGCAGGCCTACAACATGGCTTTCTTTCAGGACCATGTCGACAAGGAGCTGCACAAGTCCCGTCGTTACGGGCGCAGCCTGTCGCTGATCCGTCTGACCATCGACAATCATGCTCGACTGGCCGCCGGCTTTCGCGGGCGGGAGCTGGATGAGGCGATGGAGCGGATCATCGAGGCGATCAATTCGGTTCTGCGCGACGCCGACATCCTGGCCACGGCCGGACCCGACGAATACTACATGCTCTTGCCGGAAACCGATTACTGGGGTTCGCTGGTGGCGCAGAAGCGCATCCGCAAGGCGCTCAAGGGGATGTTGAGCGTCTGCGATCTGAAGAAAAGTCAGCCGATCGAGCTGTTTTTGCGTTCGGCGGCCTATCCCGCGGACGGCGCGACTTTCGAAGAGTTGCGGCGGGTCGCCGGCGCTCGTCTGGAACGGCTGAAAAAGAGTCTCTACCATCGCGGCGGCATCGCCGAAAGCCCCTTCTGGCCGCTGGTCGAGCGACTGCTCGGAGCCCCCGCCGATTACCGTGTCGACCCGAAAAAAGGCGGCATATCCGGCCCTCTTTCCCCCCAGGGTGATGACCCGCGCTGCCAATACTTCCGCATGCCCGCCGCGCGCCTCGACGAGATCATGCGCGCTTTTTGTCGCGAGGTGGTTGAGTCGAGCCGGGTGCGGGGGATCATCTATCGCGGCTGCGACGATTTCGAGAAGGTCCGACTTTCCCTGCGCCATGTGGAGGCGCTGGAAAAGTCGGCGACCTCGCTCTTTTTGCTCGGCGGCCGGGGACGTACCCACTGGGATTACCAGCGCATCGTCCCCCTCTATATCGAGGGGGACTCTTTCGAAAAAATACCTTTTATCCTCTATCTCAACGAGGATTGTGCCTATGCGCTCTTCGCCCGCCGCCAGGGCGAAGAGTTGATCGGTTTTCATACCTCCGATTTCTACTTTGTCGAAAATATGATTGTTAAACTTCAGGAACAATATCAGCTTCAAGCGCTCATTTAGCCGTTTTTACGTTGTTTTTAGGAGCTTCCCGTGTCCAGGTTGTGTAACAAGATCGTGCTCGCCGGCGACCGGCCGGATCTGATCGGCATGATCGATCTGTTGCGACAGAACGGTTTGCAGGTCCAGCATTCCCCCGATGGGGCGCGGGCTCTGGAACTCTGCCTGTCCCTGGCGCCGGATCTCATGGTTCTCGACACCGAGGTGCCGTTGCTGCCGGCGACGCGATTGGTCCAGATTCTCCTTTCCAATCCCCGGACCGAGCGCATGGCCTTTTTCTATGTCGGCCGGGAAGGGCAGGAGGTAGACGGTTTCCGCCGCCACAAGGACGGTTTTCTTCCCCGGCCCTTCAATCCCGAACAGTTGTTGTCGGCGATTCTCGGACATCTCAACCGTCTGGAGAAGAGCGCCCAGGTCGGGCGCCAGGAAAAAGACATCCGCGGCCATCTCGACCAGATCGCCGTGACCGATCTGGTCCAGGTTCTCGGGGTCAACCGCAAGGATGGGGTTCTCTCCCTGCACGGCGCCGGCGGCCGGGGAACGATCTTTCTCCGCGAGGGCTGTGTCGTCAACGCCCGCCTCGGCCGGGTCGATGGCGAGAAAGCCTTTTTCCGCCTGCTCGGCTGGGTGGAAGGGGAGTTCTGGTTCTCTCCGGGGGGGATCGATGTGGAGGCGCGCATCACCGTTCCCGTCGATCACCTGATCATCGAAGGGCTGCGGCAGATGGATGAAATGGCCGCCCAGTCCGCGAGCCTTCCCGATTTGGAGGCCTGTCTGGAACTGAAGGTTCCACGCGAACGGCTCCCCCGGGGATTGCGGCCGACCACCCAGGAAATTCTCGTCCTGACCGAATATTACTCCCAGGTTCGGGAGATCCTCGATCACTGCCCCCGTCCCGATTTCGAAGTGTTGCAGATCCTCAAGGTGCTCATCGACAAGGGTGTCCTCGGTGTGCGCCGCGATAACGGACAGGCGGAGTCCGGCCGCCTGCCCCTGCTTAGTTCCGAGGAGGTCATTCTCATCAAGGATCATCTCGGCGAGCGTGACGTGCTGCTTTCCGAGGCCTCGGCCAAGCTGGTGCTGCTTGCCGACGAGGTGGAGGATGTGCGCCGCTTCGTGCGGAGCCTGCAGGGAATCGGCGAATTCGATCCGGCCCATGATTTTCTCCTGGGGGAGGAGGGCTTGGGCCTGGGGGACATCGGCCGACTGCTTATCAACGAGACCTTCGCCGTGCGCCTCTTCGTGCTAACGGCGACCCGCGAGG
>CALJLX010000057.1 GCA_937982495.1 uncultured Desulfuromonas sp. | reverse complement strand
GATACGGCGACCACCGAGATCTACCCTCTTTCCCTACCCGCCGCTCTTCCGATCTCCGCCTGCTACTTCGCCGATGCGCGAGCCGTCGGCGCGCTGGCGGGCGACGAGGTGATAGCGTCCCGGCGGCAGGTTGAGGATGAAGCTCCCGTCCTCGTCGCTCTGGGCGGCGGCGCCGTAGGAAGGCCCCGTCAGTCCGGCGGCGTTTTCCGTGTAGACATAGATGAAGCCCCGGGGTAAGGGATTCCCGGCGACGGTCAGGCGGCCGCCGACGCCGGTGTCGGTGGGGCCGGAAAGCTCGCCGTCGCGCCCCATCTCGCGCAGGCTGAAACTCGGCGCCCGGCTCATGCCTCGGATTACTTCCAAGGGATTGGCCGGGCATTCGCCGAAGAGCATGCGCCGACGGCCGTCGGCGGTTTCCTCCTGCTTCTTGCCGATCAGATAGTAGCGCCCCGGCGGCAGGTTGAGACGATAGCGTCCTTGCTCGTCGCTGGAGACGCTGGTGAAGGGCTGGGTCGAGCGATCCTTCTCTGCGCGCAGATAGACCTCGATCTCGGCTCCGGCCAGGGGCTTCTCGGCGAAGAGTACTGTTCCTTCCAACCCCGTCTCCCCGGAAGGGGTGCAGGCGGCGAGGAAAAAGGCAAGGGCTAGGAAAAGGTAGAGAAAAACTTTCATGCTGAACCTTAAAGTCGATCTCGCGCCCGTTCGCTAGGCTCACTAGAGCACGCGGAGAACACAGAGAAAAGCAAAAGATCAGGTTTCCTCTGCGTTCCCTGTGAGCTCCAGCGACTGAAAGGAGCGGGCGCGAGGCCGCCCTTCAGGGTTTTCTTCGTGTCCCGGCATCAAGATGCAGACCAAGGCCAGGACATAAACCGCTTCCCCGGCCAGCAGCGTCCAGGTGAAGCCGACATTCATCGCCAGCACCGTCGCCAGCAGCGCGCCGAGGACGCTGGTGGCGCTGTTGATCCCCCAACTCCAAGCCACGGTGCTTCCGTCCCGGTGCAGCAGGCGCAGGCCCAGGGGCAGGGGCATGCCGAGGAGCAGGCCCAGGGGGGCGAGGAGGGCGACGCTCAGCAGCACCCGTCCGAGCAGGGGCCAGGCGACCCAGCCGGCCAGCAATGGCGGCAGGGCGAAGATGTAAAGGTTGGACAGCAATACCAGTGCCAAGAGGATGCGGATCAGGGCGGGCCGTTCCCGTCCCCGGGCGATCCGTTCCGCCAGCAGCGAGCCTAGGCCCGAAAAGATCAGCAGGGCGAAGAGGATCACCGCCAGGGCGTAGATGGGCGGGCCGAAGAGCAGGATGAAGCGGCGCAGCAGGCCGATTTCGATGAGCATGAAGCCGAGGCCGAGGCAGGCGAAATAGAGCAGGCGCCGGGAACTGCCGGCTTTGCGTAGGTCGTCCCGGCGTTTGACGGCCAGGGGCAGGAGCAGGCAGAGGAGGACCAGGGTCGTCACCACCACCAGCAGGTTGCGGATGGTCAGCACCGCCCGGTCCTCGAAATTGCTCTTTTCGGGGAAGGTGAGCAGGCGCAGGAAGTCGGCCGGTTTGTACATGTAATAAAAGAAGGGTCGGTCGTCGCCGACGGGGCGGATGTCGAAAGGAAAATCCCGGTAAAAGTCGGCGTTGCCGCCCGAGGCGACGAGGCGCCCGAAGGCGTCTTCCCCCGGCGGCCGGTCCGGCAGCAGGACGATCTCGAATTCCCGGTCGCGGGCCTCCTGGCGCAAGAGGGCGAGTTCCTCCTCGGTGAAGGGGCTGCGCTTGAGCATGAAGTTGGCCAGCCCCCGTTCCTTGATGACCGCCAGGTGCGCCGCCGGGTCGGCCACTTCCTGGCGTTTGAGCAGCTCCAGCCCGAGGGAGACCAGGCGCAGGGTTTCCCGTTCGAAAATGAAGCGGCTGATGGTCAGAATTCCGTCAGGAGTGAGGTGCTCCCAGTAGTCCTCGAAGGCTTCCAGGGTATAGAGGTTGTTTTCCGCCAGGGTGAAGGCGCCGGCGGCCGGGGCGCTGCGACCGAAGACGGCGGAGGCCTGGATGACGTCGAAACGCTCCGGTGACCGGCGCACGTAGCCGCGCCCCTCGTCCACCGCCAGGCGGATTTTCGGGTGGCGGTAGAGTTCGCCGGTGAAGCCGCCGAAAATATCGTTGACCCCCTGCACGATCAGGCCGTTGAGCTCCACGGCGGTGATACGGCGGGCGTCCATGGCCAGCGCCGCCAGCAGGTCGCGGCCGCCGCCGGGGCCGATGATGAGGGTATCCGCCGCCGGTTTAAGGGCATAGGGCAGGGCGATGAGGTTGGCGCGGAAATAGGCGAGGGTCTTTTCCCCTTCCCAGCGGAAGAGGGTGGTATAGCCGCTGTCGTCCACCACCATCCCCAACTGGTCGGGAATCGGCCCCCGGTAGGCGCGGGAGAGGCCCCAGGCCTGCTCCATCTCCTGGCTTTGCGACGGATAGACCGCGACCCGGGAGAAAGAGTTCCAGGCGCTCCAGAGCAGTTGCGGTTCATAGCGCCCCCGGGCGAAGCGGATTTCGGCGAAATCCCCGAGATGATTGCCGATACCGGCGAGCAGCAGGGTCGCCAGCAGCGCCAGATTGAGGAAACGCCGCCGTCGCGGCGCGAAGGCGATGGCCGCGAGCACGCCGACGAAGGCGATGGCGAGAATGCCGGTGATGCCGCCGACCAGCTTGAGCACCAGGATGATCGTCAGGCAGCCGGCGCCGGCGCCGAGCAGATCCCAGAAATAGAGGCGGTTGATGTTCTCCAGGCGCCGGGAGAGGAGCAGGGTGATGGCCAGGCCGCTGAAGAAGAAGGGAAGGGCGGTGACCAGGTAGAGCCCGGCCAGGCCGAGCAGCAGGGAGCCGGGAATGGCGCGGTCGTGAAAGCCCTGTTGAAAGGGTTGGTAGAAGGGTTGATGAAAAAAGGAGAGGACCTTGAAGGCGAAGTGCGGTTGCAGGCGGAAGAGGACGAAGACGGCGAAAAAGGCCGCGATCGCCAGGGCGAAGAGGCGGGCATGAGCGGCCGCCAGTTCCTCCAGGCGCTCCTCGGGGAAGCGATGAGGCAGCAGCTGCACGCACAGGGCCGCCGCCCCCAGGCCGAAAAGGGCGAGGGAGATGGCGAGGGAGGCGAAGTGGTACCACATGAGTACGGAGAAAATCCGGGTCAGGATCAGTTCGTACATCAGGGTCGCCATGGAGAGGAGGAACATTCCCCGGCAGAGGCGGGCGAGGGCGGGAGTTTCGCTCATGGGGTCGGTGACGTCCGGTTACGAAAATAGACGAGCCGCCTTGGCGGCGGCTCATCCTTCCGTTTCTTAAGTGGCTGGGATTATTGGGCTTGTTCGACGATGTCGAGGGTCTGGCCCGGCTTGATCCCCGCCCGTTTGACGTCGACGCCGCTGGGGAATTCGACGAGCAGGTCATAACTTTGGCCGCTCTTGAGGCCGAAGTGCAGCACTTGCGGTTCCTGGGCGCAGAAGCCGTTGGCCGAGCGCAGTTCGCGCATCGCCAGTAACTTGCCGTTGGCCGGATCGAAGATTCGTACTTTGGCGCCGTAGGCGTTTCGGTTCGAGACGGTGCCGGTCAGCTTGATCTTCAGCCAGTTATTGTCGTTCTGGTCGTTTTCATAGAGTTTGTTGGGAGCGCCCCAGTTGATGACATAGAGGTCGAGGTCGCCGTCGTTGTCGATGTCGGCGAAGGCCGTCCCCTTGGTGCGCACCGTTTCGCACTTGAGCTGGGGTTGGCGGTCGGCGATGTTGTCGAAGCCCCCCCGACCGTCATTGAGGTAAAGCTGGTTGGCCAGTTTGCAATCCCCCTCGTAGAGATCGAGGTCGCCGTCGTGGTCGATGTCGCCGAAGGTCGGCCCCTTGCCCCAGCCTTCGTGGGCACCCCGCAGCCGTTCGGAAACATTGCTGAAGACACCGTTGCCGTCGTTGAGATAGAGACCGTTGGGGCCGACGTAGTTGGAGACGAAGAGATCGAGGTCGCCGTCGTTGTCGATGTCGGCGAAGGCCGCGCCCAGTCCCCAGTGGGGATCGGCCGTGCCGGATTTCTGCGAGATGTCGCTGAAGGTGCCGTTGCCGTTGTTGAGGTAGAGACGGTTCGGCTCCCCGGCCGGATAGCGGCCGTTGACCACGTAGAGATCGGGCCGGCGGTCGTTGTTGACGTCGGCCCAGACTCCCATCCAGCTCCAGGAGGGATCGCCGACCCCGGCGGCGTCGGTCACGTCGCTGAAGGTGCCGTCGCCGTTGTTGCGGTAGAGGACGTTCTTGGCGCCGACCCCGTAATTGGCGCAGTACAGGTCGAGATCGCCGTCGTTGTCGTAATCGACGAAGGAGGCCGAGTAGGTGAAGGCCTTGAGGCCGACTCCGGCTTTTTCGGTGACGTCGACGAAGGTACCGTTGCCGAGATTTCTGAAGAGGCGGTTGGCCTCGATTTCATACTGGCCGCCGGTGGCCAGATAGAGGTCGATCAGGCCGTCGTTGTCGTAATCGCCGAAGACGCTCCCCATGGTGAAGCCGGGGTGGTCGATGCCGGCGCCGGCGCTCGCGGTGATGTCGGCGAAGGTGCCGTTCCCTTGGTTGCGGTAGAGCTTGTTCGCCCCCCCCTTGTTGGAAACGTAAAAATCGACCAAACCGTCGTTGTCGATATCGGCGAAGGCGATGCCCTTGCCCAGGCCGTCGTCGGCGACCCCGGCCGGTTGGGAAATGTCGCTGAATTCACCTGCCGTCGCCAATCCGGCGGCGAGCAGCAGGGCGAGGGCGATCCCGAGGACATTCAAGGTTTTGGCCATGGGGCAGATCTCCTTTTTTACGGAAAATGACGGACGAACCGGTCAAATCGCCAGGGGGCGCCGCGCCGGGGCGCCAACCTTTCGGCATGTTTTGCATTATACACGGGAAATGGGCGTGTGACAGGGGCGAATTTCTTCATTCACTGCAATAATTGCACCGACATGGACCCGATCTCTCCCGGTCGATTGCTTC
>CALJLX010000056.1 GCA_937982495.1 uncultured Desulfuromonas sp. | reverse complement strand
CGGGGCTGGTCGCCTTGCCCTTCGCCGGCAGCATCCCCTGGCTGGTCGTCTGTCTCGGCCTGCATGGCCTGGCCCTGGGGCTGATCTCCCCCGGCTTCACCGCCGGGGCGTCGCTGGCGGTCGGGGCGCGGGAGCAGGGGGCGGTGGGCGGCCTGGTTTCCGCCTGCCCGGCGGCGGGCTTCGTCCTCGGGCCGATTCTCGGCACCAGCCTTTATCAGCTGCATCCCCATCTGCCTTATTTCTGCGCGGCGCTGCTGGTTCTGCCGTTTCTGGTCTATGGCCGAAGAAAAATGCACGGGGCACCCGTTTCGTGACCCCTCAGGACTATCTGCCATGCCCGAGCCCCAGGGCTCTTTAAATGACCTCAGGAGGAACAAATGACCAAGTCCCACACCACCCCATCGGAACCCACTTCGTCCCTGCACGCCGATGCCAACGGCGAGGGCCGCGCCCGTGCCAGTCGACACGTCTATGGCGCCAAGGCGGCTCTCTGTTTCGAGCCGGACGAGACCCGCTTCGGCATTAACACCGTCTGCATCGAGGCGGCGGACGCCACCGGCCCCAAGCAGTACGACTGGGGGAACAAGATCCGTGTGCAGCTCACCCGCGACGAACTGCCGGTGACCACGGCGGTATTTTTCGGTTGGCTGCCGCGCTGCGAATACAAGAACCACGGCGAGGATAACAGCAAGGGTTTTTCCCTGGAGGATCAGGGAGACAAGCTCTTCATGCGGGTCTTCGCCCGGGGGCGGCAGGTGAAGGCGGTACCGATTCCGCCCGAGGACGCTTTTTACCTGGCCCAGCTCTTTCTCGGCCAGCTGAAGAAGAATGCGCCCGGGCTCTCCGGGGGAGAAATTCTCACAACGTTGCGCCAGGTGCTGGTGGCGCGCAAGCGGGAGCCACCGAAAGACTGACTCCGGTGTCGGACCGATTTTCGATAGGTTGATTTTTACCTATTGATTACAAGCCCCTGGCTGCTTTACTCTGAAACGTGACGGATTGTTCGGATGTCCTTTGCGGTTTGTTTTTCTTTTCCCCGGGAGGTTTCCATGACGCGCCTGGTTTTGCTGCTCTGGCTCTTTTCGGCCGGGCCCCTGTGGGCGGCGGGTTTTTCCTTCAGCGGTTATGAACAACAGCAGGCGCAAGAGGAAGCGGCCCAGGTGGCCGAGGAGCACCGCGTCGTCGGCGAACTGCTCGGTGTCGACTGTTCCGCCAAGCTCAAGGGGCAGCGCATCGCCGTACTCATCGGCGAGGAGCGTACCGGGCAGGGGAGCGCCCGCCGCACCAACGACGGCCCGCTTTTCGATGAAATCAACAGCCGTCTGCGCGGTCTCGGACTGAAGACCTGCACCCAGAAGGAGATCGATGCCCAGGTCGCCGACGCCGAGCGCACCGCCTTTCTCAATAACGACATGGACGCCGCCATCGCCGCCGCCGGCCGGTTGCAGGCCCGTTTTCTGTTGCGTGGCCTGATCGCCGTCAGCGAGCGACGCAATCCGATTCTCGATATCGACGAGGTTTTCCTGACCCTGACCCTGACTCTGCTCGACCGCAAGGGGCGGGTGCTTTCCACGGTCTCGGCGACGGCCGATTCCTATGTCGCCAACGATACCCTGCAAACCGCGCTGCAGCTGACCCGGGAGAAGGCCGACCGGATGCTGGCCGAGCTCTATAACGATCATTGCCGGCAGGGACGGTAAGCGGCTGATGAAAACGCCCGTCCGCGGCGTTGCCCTCATTCTCGTCGTTGCGACGTACCTTAAGGTACGCCTCACTCCTCGAATTTCGGGCGCCTTGCATCTGGGCATTTTTGATCAGCCGCGTAAGCGCTGGTGTTCCGTTATCTGATAAAAGCTTATGCCCACCCCAAAGGGATTCTGGAGGTGCTATGAAGAAACTGATCTTTATGCTGTTGATTCTCTCCTGCTGTCTCTGCTTCGGTGTCGCGATGGCGGCGAACAAACCGGCCAAGGGGGAAAAAGCGGCGGCGAAGACCATCATCGTTTCCGCCGAAGGCCTGGCCGATCCCGATGCCGCCATCTACCGGAACGACAAGGGGCTGCTGCTCGACGACCTGCGCGCCGACGCCCGTCGCCAGGTGATCGAAAAGGCCGTCGGCACCCTGGTGGAAAGCTCGACCCTGGTGGAAAACTTCGCCCTGATCGAAGACAAGGTGCTGACCAAATCCCAGGGGCTGATCAAGCAGGTCATCAAGGAGAGCGATCCCTGGAAGGGGGAGGACGGCTTCATGCACATCCTGCTCAAGGCCGAAGTCTACCTCTCCGACATCCAGGAAAGCCTCAAGGAGATGTCCCGCACCCAGCGCGTTTCCCTCATCAAGGAGCAGGGCAATCCCCGCATTTCCGTGGCGGTGCGGGTCAAGGACGCCGAGCGCGGCTCGGAGGTGCCCCCCGAGCGTTCGGAGATCGCCGAGAATATTCTGAAAAAGGGGATTTCCGCCTTTGGCTACCGGGTCTGGTCCGAGCCCGAGTCGGGGAGCGTCAAGGATGCCCAGGCCGATTTCGCCATCAGCGGCGAAGCCAAGTTCAAGAAAAACACCGTGCGCCTGGCGGCTTCGGGCCTGAACGTTTCCAAATATGTCCTGACTTCCTGGACGGTCAAATGTCTCAACGTGCTCACCGGCGAGGAGATCTATTTCAACAACCAGGTGCCGCAGAAGAAGAGCTGGAACGACGAGGATGTGGCCCTGGCCGACATCGGCGCCCTGATCGCCGCCGAGTTCAACAAGGATTTCTTCGAGCAGCAGCTGCTCAGCCCCTCGCGCATCTTCCAGCTGCATGTGCACGGCCTGCCCGATTACGACACCGGCAATCTCCTCAAAAAAGAGCTCCTCGGTCTGCGCCATGTACTGAACCTGGAATTCCGCGATTTCCAGGCGGGCAAGGCTTCGCTCTTCGAGGTCGATTACAGCGGCTCCCGGGAGAATTTCGCCCAGAGCGTCAATACCTCGCTGATCGGCCCCCTCAACGAAAAATTCCAGACAACGGCTTTCGCCATCGAGTCGGCCAAGGGGGATACGGTGAGCGTGCGCTTCAAGGCGGCCGGTTCGACGGAGCAGGTGGCCGACGCCTTCAACAAGTTCCCCCCGGCGTCCCTCTATGAAGCGGCGCCCGGGCGTTTCGACGACCTGATCAAGGATGACTCGACCCGCGAGAAGATCCGCAAGCTGGCGCCGGACCTCGGTGCCCGACTCGACGCCCAGCCCACCGCCGCCACCGGCGCCGCCAAGGCGGCGGCCAGTTTCTGACGGATTTTGTTTGTTCCGATCTTCGTAACCACCAAGGAGGCTCCATGACACGACTTTTCGCCCTCGCCGTCCTGCTGCTCTGCCTGCCCCTTTCCGGCTGTGTCGAGCTGATGAATTCCGGCGGCGCCGCCAATGCCCGCGCCGACCTGATGACCTATCAACCGGTCAACTACGCCAACTCCGGGCGCGTCGGGCCCAAGGTCATCGTCCTGCCGGGGACGATCAAGAGCCAGAACGCCACCTTCCGGCAGCAGATCAACGAAAACAACATCGCTGATTTCGCCGAGCTGGAACTGGGTAACGCCAACTTTCAGGTGCTGGAACGGGCCGATCTGGGGCCGATGCTCGATGAAATCACCCTGGCCGTCAACATGGGCGATCCCAATGCCCTCAAGACCTTCCGTCGTGGCAAATTTCAGTCGACCAACTGGTTCATCACCTTCGATATTCTCAAGGCCGAGCAGGTCAGTAAAGCCGGCAGCGGTTTCGATGGCGCCACCGTCGGCAACATCATGGGCGCCCTGGTCGGCGGGACCGGCGGTTATGTGAGCGAGGTCGCCAGTTCCTCGGTGCAGATGGGGGACAGCGCCGGCGTCTGGCTGGTGGGGATGCGTTACAAGATCGTCGATGCCGCCACCACCGCCCAGGTCGCCACCGGCTATTTCGAGGAGAAGATGGAAGTCGGCAAGAAGGGGATGAGCATTCTCGGCGTTTCCGGCGACCAGGGGCAGGGGATCACCCTCGACAACATCACCCAACGCCTGGTGCAGAAGTGCGTGCAGCAGATCGACCAGCGTAAATAGGTCTTAGCCGTCGTCCGGCCGCGCTTCTCGCGCGGTCGGACGTTCCCCCCTCACTACTCACAGGTTTTTCATGGACATGCGCGACGCCATCAAACGCTGCCCCCTCTTCGCCGGGGTCACCAACGACGACCTCGACCATCTTCTGCGTATCGGCAAGGGCCGGGAGGCCGCCAAGGGGGAGCTGCTCTTTTCCGACGGCGAAGTCGCCGCCGGTTTTTTTATCGTCGGCACCGGCAAGGTCAAGGTTTTCAAACTCTCCCCCGACGGGAAAGAGCGCATCCTGCATATCGTCCATCCCGGCGGCACCTTCGCCGAGGCGGCGATCTTCGGCAGCGGCACCTATCCCGCCTATGCCCAGCCGCTGGAGGCGTCCCAGCTGATCTTCTTTCCCAAGCGGGAGTTTCTCGACCTTTTGCGTTCCGATTCGCAGCTGGCCATCAACATGATCGCCGGTCTCTCCCGCTTCCTGCGCCAGTTCGCCAACCAGATCGAGGAGTTGACCTTCAAGGATGTTCCCGCCCGCCTTGCCCGCTATCTCCTCGATCTGGCCGGGGACGAGGCGCGCCAGGTCGAGCTGCCCATCTCCAAGTCCCAGCTCGCCTCCAAGCTCGGCACGGTGAGCGAAACCCTCTCGCGCACCTTCCGCAAACTGACGGATGACGACCTCATCGTTGTGCGCGGTAAAGTCATTGAACTCCTCGACCGCGACCGCCTCGAAGATCTCTCTTTCAGCTTCAAGGAATAGCCGGCAACTATCGATTTTGTCGAAGTAAAAAGGCTTCCGCTCGGAGGCCTTTTTATTTTTGCGAATTTGATCCCCATCAAAGCCGTCGGGAGGATTTTGAGCTAGAGTGGGGGCGAACTTGGCGAATAAACCGAAAAAGGCTGTCGCTTACCACAGAGCCACAGAGTCCACTGAGAGTATCCTGGGGTTTGTCCAACTCTCTGTTTTTTCCTCTGTGTTCTCTGTGGTGAAAAAGGATTGGTGCGAAAATGGCAAAAGGCAAGGAGCAAACCGGCGGATTGACCGCGAAGGAGATCAAGGATCTGCGGGTGCTGGCCCAGTTCACCAGCGTCTATTGCCGCGTTCACCATCGGGACAGGAAGGCGCCCCTGGAAGATCCGCGCCCCGAGCTGGCGGCGCTGCGCCTGGAGAACTATCCCCTCTGCGCCGAATGCCGCGATTTTCTCGCCTATGCCATCGAGCGCCGGGTGCGCTGTCCCCTTGATCCCAAGCCGGTCTGCAAACACTGCCCGGTCCATTGCTACAAGCCCGGCCATCGCGAGAAGGTGCGGGAGATCATGCGGTTTTCCGGCAAGTACCTGATTCTGCGCGGGCGCCTCGATCTGCTCTGGCATTATTTTTTCTGAGTCGCCGAGGTTTTGATGCCGGTCAAGGAAGCGCTTCCGCGAGCTGTGTAGAGTGGAGCCATCAGTCAGCGAGTAACGACGTCAACCCCATTAAAGGAGTAACGATATGATCCGCGAAATCGTGAAGATCGACGAAGACAAGTGCAACGGCTGCGGCGACTGCGTCCCCGGCTGCGCCGAAGGGGCGATCCAGATCGTCAACGGCAAGGCCAAATTGGTGGCCGACAACCTTTGCGACGGTCTCGGCGCCTGCCTCGGCCATTGCCCCATGGGCGCCATCACCATCGAAAAGCGTCAGGCCGATGAATTCGATGAGGCGGCGGTGGAAGAACATCTCGAAAAGTCCGCCGTGCCTTCGGCTCACGGCCACGGCCACGGACACGGGCATGGCCACGGACACGGCGGGTGCCCGTCCGCCCAGGTACGCAGCTTCGCGGCTCCCGCCGGTCACGGTGGCGGCTGTCCCTCGGCCCAGGCGCGGAGCTTCGCCGCTGAAAGAGCAGCCGAAGACGAGGCGGGAAGGCGCCCCTCGCAGCTGCGTCAGTGGCCGGTGCAGATGCATCTGGTGCCGCCGACCGCCCCCTTTCTCCAGGATGCCGACCTGCTTCTGGCCGCCGACTGCGTTCCCTTTGCCTACGCCGATTTCCACAAGGATTTTCTCAAGGACAAGGCGCTGCTCATCGGCTGCCCGAAACTCGACGACGGTCAGGCCTATCTGCACAAGCTCACCGCCATGATCAGACAGAACAACATCCGCTCCCTCACCGTTTTGCACATGGAGGTTCCCTGCTGTTCCGGGTTGATCGCCATCGCCCGCCAGGCCCTGGCTGCGAGCGGCAAGGAGATTCCGCTGGAGACGATCCGCATCGGCATTCAAGGGGAGCGCAAGTAGCTCATCCACAAGGCATGTATTACGACGGCGGCCGGGATGACTTCCGGTCGCCTTTTTTAGTCATCCCGCCTTCTTTCGCGCCGGTTCCGCTGCTTGACAGGAGAAAGGAGCGGTTGCTATAGTTTGCCCCGCTTCGCCCCTTCAAGCGGGAGAGATTCCATGCCCTATCAGCACATTCGCGTCACCCGCCAGGAACGCCTGGCGGTCGTTGAAATCAACCGTCCCCAAGTCTTCAATTCCATCGCCGGGCAGACCCTGCGGGAACTTTCCCGCGCCTTTCAGGAGCTGCGCCACGACGAGCAGGTACACGGCGTGCTGCTCACCGCCGCCGGAGAACATTTCGCCGCCGGCGCCGACCTGGCGGAAATCCGCGAGTTGTCCCCCCTCGAAGCGACCCGCTTCGCCGAACTCGGTCAATCCGTCTGTCTGGCCATGGAGCGCCTCGGCAAGCCCCTGCTGGCGGCGGTTTCCGGCTACGTTCTCGGCGCTGGGCTGGAACTGGCCCTGGCCGCCGATTTCATTCTCTGCGGCGCCGACGCCAAACTCGGTTTCAAAGAGATCGAATACGGCATCATCCCCGGCTTCGGCGGCACCCAGCGCCTGCCCCGGCGGGTCGGTAAATCCAAGGCCAAGGAACTGATCTTCACCGGCGCCCTTATCGACGCCGAGGAAGCCCTGCGCATCCGCCTGGTCAACCGGGTCTATCCTGTCGATGAGTTGCGCGGCGAGGCGCTCGACCTGCTCGCCACCATCTGCAGTCGTGGGCTCCTCTCCCTGAAACTGGCCAAGGAGGTCATCGACGCCGGCAGCGACATCGACCTCGCCGCCGCCTGCCTGATGGAACGGGACGCCTTCGCCGTCTGCTTCTCCACCGAGGATCAGAAAGAAGGGATGGGCGCCTTCGTCGAAAAACGCAAAGCCCGCTTCAAGGGGCGTTAGGAGGATCCATGGCCAACCGATTGGAAAAAGGGCTGGTACAGATCTACACCGGCAACGGCAAGGGCAAGACCACGGCCTCGCTGGGACTGGCCTTTCGCGCCGCCGGGCACGATTTTCAGGTCTACGTCATGCAGTTCATGAAGGGGCAGACGATCTACGGCGAACTGGAAGCGGCCCGCCGGGTCGGGGCCAATCTCACCATCGAGCAGGTCGGGCGCGAGGCCTTCGTCAGCCGTCAGCCCACCGCCGAGGATCGCCGCCTCGCCGCCGAGGCCTTCGCCCGCGCCCGGCAGCTGACGAGCAGCGGCGATTACGATCTGGTGGTGCTCGATGAACTCAACTGCGTCGTCGATTACGACCTGATTCCGGTGGCCGAGGTCAAAGAACTCATTCGCGCCAAGGCGCCCCACACCGAGCTGGTGCTGACCGGCCGCAATGCCCATCCCGAACTCATCGAGCTGGCCGATCTGGTCACGGAAATGCGCGAAATCAAACATTACTACCATGCCGGGCAGCAGGCCCGACAGGGCATCGAGTCCTGACATGGGGCGGAACTGGAAAACCTTGCGCCTGGCGGTCGAAGAGGGTGTTGGCTATCTCACCCTCGACAACGGCGGGCGCTTCAACACCCTGCACCGCGCCTGCATCGTCGAGCTCAAGGTGGCGCTGGCCGTCTGCGAGGCCGACCCCGAGGTGGTCTGCATCGTCCTCTCCGGCGGGGAAGGGGAGAGCTTCGCCGTCGGCGCCAACATCGCCGAGATGAGGGATTTCGACCCCCTCGACGGCTTGAACTTTTCCGAGCTGGGGCAATCCCTCTTCGAACGGATGGAGGAGTCGACCAAGCCGATCATCGGCGCCCTCAACGGCATCACCATGGGCGGCGGCTGCGATCTGGCCCTCTCCTGCGACATCCGCCTGGCCAGCGACCGTCTCAAGATCGCCCACCCCGGCGCCAAGCTCGGCATCATCACCGGTTTCTGCGGCACCCAGAAACTGCCGCGCCTCATCGGCCGCGCCCAGGCCCTTGAAGTCTTCATGACTTCCGAAGCCTACGACGCGGATGCGGCCCTGCGCATGGGGTTGGTCGATCGGGTCTTTCCCCAGGAAACCTTCTGGCCCGAAGTGAAAAAGGTCGCCCGGCGCATCGCGACCATGCACCCCGCCGCCCTTTCCTTCGGCAAGAAGCTGATCAACGCCAGCGCCGATGTCGATCTGAAAAACGGCCAAATCATGGAACTCGGCGCTTTTTCCACCCTCTTTTCCAGCGGCGACGCCCGCAAGCGCGCCACCGACTTCTTCGCCCGCGACTGATGAGCAATTTGCCATTGACAGCTTTGGGCTGAATTGCTATAAATTGCCACCTCAAACGGGCGCATAGCTCAGCGGGAGAGCACTGCCTTCACACGGCAGGGGTCGTAGGTTC
>CALJLX010000055.1 GCA_937982495.1 uncultured Desulfuromonas sp. | reverse complement strand
AGGCTTCGGAGACGACCATCATCAGGCAGGAACCGAGGGCCACCAGCAGATGGGTGCGCAGCCCGGCGGGTCGTCCGTGCTTTTCCCGCTCGATGCCGAGAATGGCGCCGGCCAGGGCGGCGAGGAGCAGTTTGACCAGGATCGCCAGTTCGGTGCTGCCGGCGAGGGTGACGGCAAAAAACATGAAACCTCCTTTAAGGGGATGAAAATTTCACTCATTATGGCCGATTCGCCGGGAAAAGAGAAGCCCGGGCCGATTTCGGCCGGGGGGCGATTGAGGATTTCCCCTTGGCCGCGCAAATGGTACAATCCCTTTCGATTCCATCGCCGCCCCGATTCGCGCCCTGGAGGAAGCCATGACCGCCGAGTTGCTCGATCACCCCGTGATCGCCGAACGTTACTTTTTTCCCCGTCCCGAACGCTTCGCCGACCCCTGCTGGGTCGAGACGGCGGGGGCGCGGCTGGCCTGTTATTCACGCCGGGGACATCCGGGGGCGAAAACCCTGGTGCATTTTCACGGTAACGGCGAGACGGTCGCCGACTATCTCGACGGCTTCGTCGATGCCGTCGACGCCTTGGGCCTGAATCTCTTTCTCGCCGAATTTCGCGGCTACGGCATGTCGACGGGGAGTCCCAGCCTCGGGCGCATGCTCGACGACGTGGCACCGTTGATCGGCGCGGTCGGCTGTCCGGTGGAAGAAATGGTCCTCTTCGGCCGTTCCGTCGGCTCGCTCTTCGCCATTCATGGGATCTCCCTCTTTCCCGATGTGGCCGGGCTGATTCTCGAAAGCGCCGTCGCCGATCCCCTGGAGCGACTGCTCTTGCGGGTCGCCCCCTGGGAACTGGGATGCACGGCGGAAGAGCTGGCCCGGGCCGTCGCCGAGCGCCTCGACCATCGGGGCAAGATGGCCGCCTACCGGGGGCCGCTGCTGGTCATGCACTGCCGCAACGACGATCTGGTCGAGGTCGGCCACGGCGAGCGCCTCCACCGTTGGGCGGCGGGCAAAAAGCAGCTGCACGTCTTCCCCCGGGGCAATCACAACAACATCCTGGCGGTCAACGCGCGGGAGTATTTCAGTCTGATCGAAAGTTTTGTCCAGGCGTTGTAACCGTCCCGCCCGATTCGTGCCGAGGTTTCCCTATGCTTCGTTTCGCTGTCATGCTCCTGCTCTCGGCCCCGCTGATTGTTGTCGGCGGCGCCCAGGCCAAGATCTATCGCTATGTCGACGCCAACGGCGTCACCGTCTTCGTCGACGATGAAACACGGGTGCCCGAGGAGTACCGGGAAGAGACCACCAGCTACCGGAGTCGGGACGACCATCTCAGCCCCGATGAACGCCGAGCCCTGCGGGAGCGGGAGCGGCAACAGCAAACGGCGGAGGAGGCGGCGCGCGCCGGCCAACGAGCCGAGGAGCAGCGCCGGGCTTTGCTGCAATCCCTGGAGACGCCGGTGACGATTCGCGGCAACCAGGTGCTGGTACCGGTGCAGGTCGCCTTCGCCCGCAACAAGGCCGATGTCCTGCTGCTGCTCGACACCGGCGCGTCGAGCACGGTCTTTCACCGCGCCGCCGTCGAGCGCTTGCAGGTCGAGAGCGAAAAAGCCGGGTATTCCCAAGTCGCCGGGGGAGGGGTCATCCCCACCGAGGTGGTGCGCTTCCAGTACATCAAGGTCGGTCCCTTCAAGCTCGACAACGCCCGGGCCATGGTCATCGACCACAAAATGACCGAAGCCCGCTTCGACGGCTTGCTTGGTATGGATTTTCTGCGCAACCTCGATTATCGCATCGACTACGACCGGCAGGTAATCCGCTGGCAACCGGATCTGTGATCCTGCCGGCATCCTCCGCGCAGATCCCTTTTCCCCTGTTCTTGAATCCCCGGAGTCGAAATGAAAAAATCCACCCTCACAGGGCTGATTATCCTGCTCTGCGTGCTCGCCTGGGCCGGCGGCAGCTATGTGCTTGGCGGCCAGATGCGAAACCTCTACCGGTCCTCCCTGGAAGGGGTCGACACCTGGGGGATCTTTTCCCTCGCCGCCGACGACTACCGGCGCGGGCTTCTCTCTTCGCAAGCCCGGACCCTGGTCGATCTGAGCCTTCCCCGTGGGGAGGCCGAGGGGGTCCCCGAGAACGTGCAACTGATTTTCGCTCACAAGTTTCACCACGGCCCGCTCCCCGGTGGTTTTTCGCTGCCGGCCCTGGCCGAAGTTGAAACCCGCCTCGCCGAGGTGCGCCTGGACGGCGTCGAGGCGCAAGGTTTTTTTGAACATTTCCCCGAGTTGGAAGCGGCCGTCGCGGTAACGCGGGTGGCCTTCGACGGCAGCGCCAGGAGCCGCCTGCATATTCCCCCATTGGAGCGGCATGACAGCGAAGGGGTCCTGAAGTGGCAGGGGCTGAAGATCGAGGCGGTGACGGAGCCAGCGGGGCAGGCACTGAAGGGAACGGTGGAAATGCCGGGGCTGGAATTTCTGGCCGAAGGAAGCCGGATTGAACTGGGCGGCATGCGTGGCGAGTTCGACCTGACCGAGGCCTTGCCGTGGATCTACGTCGGGCGCTCGAAGATGAGCCTCGACGGGTTGAAAATGGAGTTCCCCGACGGCGAGGACGGCGGCCGGCGGAGCTTCGAGGTCAAGGCCGGCAAGGTGACGCTGGATAGCCGCCATGAGGGGGACCGGCTGCATTACCATGAATCCCTTGAGTTTGCCCGCCTGGGGGTGGATGACGAATTCTTCGGGCCGCTCTCCGTGGAGATCGCGTTGCGGAACCTGGATAGCCGGGCGCTGAGCGATTTCATGGGACAGTTTCAGTCGGCCGGCCGGGAGCCGGCGGAGGGCGATCCCGAAACGCGGCTGATCCGGCTTCTGCCCCTGTACGGCGAATTGGCGATGAAGCTTTTGGCCGGCGGTCCCGAACTCAGGATCGAGCGCCTGCACCTGGTTGCGCCGAACGGCGAGGTGAACGGCGCCGGTCGGCTTGGCTTTACCGGCGAACCCGGCTTTTTTCTCGGGGATTTCGCCGCCTTGCTGCAACAGGTCGAGGCCGCCGTCGAACTTGCGGCGCATGAGCGCCTGGTGCGGTCGGTACTGGCCGAGACCATGCGGGCGGAATTGCAGGCCCAGGCCGCCGCGCGGGCGGAGTATGGCGCCGAGGAGATTGAGCCGTTACTGGCGGAGTCCCTGGAGAGCGAAATTGATAACCTGCTGGAGCGGAATTTCGTGGTGCGTGAAGGGGACAAGCTCAAGACCGCCGCCAGCCTGAAAAACGGCGTTTTCACCTTGAACGGTGTCGCCCTGCCGATTTCCGGCGGAGAATGATGGGGCGACCCGGGTGTGATTTCGCCGTCTTGGCCCCGGAGCGGGGGCGGCAAAGATCTTTCGTGACGGCGTTTCCATTGACAGGGGGACTGAGGTTCTGTATACAGAATTGTCGGTTTGTCTGATTTCTTGATAACTTATACGGTTGTTCCGCAGTGACGACGCGGACTCGACCCCTGCCCGGATGCGCCGCTCATGCCCAGATCGAAAGAAGCCGCTCAGGCCAACCTGGAAAACCTCCACCGGATTTTCACCGTTCCCGAAGCCCCCGACTCCACCCTGGGCGGCCTCGACCGCGACATCGCCGGCAACGTCGCCGGTTTCCTGCAGAAGCATGTGGTCGCCCTGGAGCGCAAGCTCAGCGAAATCGAGCAGGATTTCAGCAATACCCGGGTCCCCGAGGAGCCGACCTTCGTTTCCGACTACACCGAGTTTCTCACCGACAAGTTGGTCGCCCAGTCGGTGAATACCGCTTCGCCGGCCTTCGTCGGCCACATGACCTCGGCTTTTCCCTACTTCATGTTGCCGCTGTCGCGGATCATGATCGCCCTCAACCAGAACCTGGTCAAGGTCGAGACCTCCAAGGCCTTCACCCCCATGGAACGCCAGGTGCTGGCGATGATTCATCGCCTGGTCTACGACCGCGACGATGACTTCTACGGCCGCTGGATGCACGACCCCCGCCATGCCCTCGGGGCTTTCTGCTCGGGCGGGACGGTGGCCAACATCACCGCCCTCTGGGCCGCCCGCAACCGGCTTTGCGGCCCTTCCGGAGAATTTCGCGGCATCGCCCGGGAAGGGCTGGCCAAGGCCCTGCGCCATCTCGGTTGCGCCGGACTGGCGGTGCTGGTCTCCCGGCGTGCCCATTATTCCCTGGGCAAGGCGGTCGATCTTCTCGGTATCGGCCGGGACAATCTGGTGACCGTTGAGACCGACGAGAACAGCCGCATCGATCTGCAACGGCTGCGGGAGCACAGCCGCCGGCTGCAAGGGGAGGGGATGCGGGTGCTGGCCCTGGTCGGCATCGGCGGCACCACCGAAACCGGCAATGTCGATCCGCTGGAAGCCATGGCCGATTTTGCCCAGGAGTTGAATTGCCATTTTCACGTCGACTCGGCCTGGGGCGGCCCGACCCTCTTCTCCCGGACCTACCGGCCGTTGCTGCGCGGCATCGAGCGCGCCGACTCGGTCACCATCGATGCCCACAAGCAGCTCTATGTGCCGATGGGGGCGGGGATGGTTGTCTTCAAGGATCCCGACACCCTCGCTTCCATCGAGCATCACGCCGCCTACATCATCCGTCGCGGTTCCAAGGACCTCGGCAGCCACACCCTGGAAGGTTCCCGCCCGGGGATGGCGATGCTGGTCCATGCCGGTCTGTCGATCATCGGCCGCAAGGGCTACGAACTGCTCATGGACGGCGGCATCGAACGGGCCCGGCGCTTCGCCGGCATGATCGACAGCCATCCCGATTTCGAACTGGTCACCGCGCCCGAACTGAACATCCTCACCTATCGCTACGTTCCGGCCTGGCTCCAGCAGGCCCTGGCCCGGGCCGATGCCGACACGGCACGGCGGATCAACGCCCGCCTCGACCGCATCATCGAAACCATCCAGAAACGCCAGCGCGCCGCCGGCAACTCCTTCGTCTCCCGTACCCGGCTGGCCCTGCCCCGCTACCAGAACGAGCCGATCATCGTCTTCCGCTCGGTGCTGGCCAATCCGCTGACCACCGACGAGATCCTCGCCAAGGTCCTCGAAGAGCAAGTCGAGATCGCCGCCCAGCCCGACTTTGCCGCCGAGTTCGCCGAAATCAAGGCGGTCCTCGGCTAGGAGGGGTCAGGTTCGGGCCGGGGATGTCTCCGCACGCCGGTTACATGGGGATTTGGTGGTGCGATTGCGTTCCCGCGTTCGAGCCGGTATAAAGAGTAGAATATTCGGAACTTCAATGCTTCTTTTGCCTCGGGGGATCGCGCGATGACGACCGTATGCCTGGAAACCGTTCTGCAAGCCGAAATCCTGCCCAGCCTGCCGGCGGTGGCGGTCAAGGTTCTTGCCCTCGATCCCGACCTCGCCGCCGCCGACCTGGCGCGGGTCATCGCCCAGGACGCCCCCCTGTCGGCGCGGATTCTCAAAGCGGCCAATTCCCCTCTGTATGCGCCGGCGTCGCCCGTCGGCAATATCAAGCGGGCGATCATCCTCCTCGGCAACCGTCAGGTCCGCACCCTCTCCCTGGCCTTCTCCCTCGTTCCCCTGCAAAGCGCCCGACTCGATTTCACCCGCTTCTGGCAACACTCCCTGGCGACGGCTGTCGCCACCCGGCGGCTGCTCAAGCCGATGTGCCCCCGCCAGGTGGAGGAAGGCTTTACCGCCGGGCTTCTCGCCAACATCGGCGCGATTCTGCTCGCCGGCGCCCAGGCCGAACGCTATGCCGAAGTCCTCGGGCGGAGAGCGGAGGCGGCGAGCCTCGACGATGCCGAGCGGGCGGTTTTCGGCTTCGACCACACCGCCCTGGGCCTGGTGGCGGCCCGGCGCTGGCGTTTTCCCGAAGGCTTGCTGGCGGTCATCGAACATCATCGGGATCCGCGCGGCTTTACCGGGTCGGGGGAACTTTCCCTGCTGGTCAGGGCCGTCCATCTTGCCGGTCTGCTCGCCGAATTTCTTCATGGCGATCATCCCGAGCGATTCAAGGGGGGATTCGAACTTGCGGCCGGGGAAATCCCGGTACTGAAGGAGATCTCTTTCGATACGATCATACAGGAGGTCGCGGAGGAAACCCGGGAGGTTTCGACCTGGATGGGGATTCATCAGCCTCCGGAGCGCTCCATCGCCGAACTCCTGGAGGAGGCCAACAAAAAGCTGGTTGCCATCAGCAGCGAGTACGAAGAGGTGATCGAGTGGATTTACCGGACCCAGGTCGACCTGATCCGCCGACCGGAAAAGTGATGCCGCGCCAACTCACTCGGACCGGGGCCGGCCGATGGCCATGACGGCTTCCACCGCCAGCCCGCAGGGGATGGCGAAGAGAAGCGTCAGCAGCGAACGGCCCAGGGAGAAGCCCCAGCCGAGAAACTCGATCTCCAGGGGAATCATCGGCAACTTGAGGGCATAGGCGGAGAGGACCGTGGCGATGACCGCCCAGCGGGCGCCCTGGCGGTGAATGCTCATGAGTAGAGGAAAGATCAGGTAAGCCGGGCCGATCAGCAGGGTACCGGCGAAGGCGGCGATCAAGAGCGCCTTGAAGCCCGCCTCGTGGCCGAGCAGTCGGCCGACCGCCTCGCGGCCGATCCAGACCTGGGTCAGGCCGACCAGCCCCATCACCGCCACGATCAGCAGCGCCACCGAGCCGAAGGTGCGCAGGCCGATGAGCAGCGCCTGCAAAGCGCGCTCCGAGGCGGTCAGGGCGGCCCAGCCGTACAGCAGCACCGTGCCCAGGGGCAGCCAGTGTTCGCGCAGCAGGCGGCGGAACTTGCTGGGATGCCGGGCGCTCATGTCCAACTCCCGATGAGCAGCCCGATGAGTAACGCGGTGACGAAGGCCAGGGTGTTGCGGACGATGGCGAAGCGCGCGCCGAAGATTTCCGCCTCGAAGGGGAGGGTGACGATTCCGACGGAGATCCAGGCGACGACGAAGGCCGCTACCGCTGGCGGCCAGGCGCCGGCGTCGAGGAGCGATCCGGCCAGGGGAAAGGCCGCCGGGGGTGGGCCGATGACCAGGGCGCCGAGGGCGCCGCCGGCGAGCAGGGAGCGCCAACCGGAAGCGCCGCCGAGCCAGCTTTCGATGAGCCCGGGTGGCACGAAGACCTGGAAGAGGCCGATCAGCCCGAAGATGGCGCTCAGCATCGGCAGCATCTTGCGGGTCGAGGCGAGCGCCACATGCAGGCTTTGCCGGGTTTTTTCCGGCGACCGCCGCCAGAGCAGCAGGTAGGCGAGGCCGATGAGCAGCAAGTAGATGAGGGTGACGTCGTACATGGCGCTCCCATAAGGTGAGGGCCTACCATAACACGGGCGCGGGCGCGGGGACAAAGGGCATTTCCCCGCTGTGGGCGCGCCGCCGACGCCGATTTGGATAATCCGGCGATTGACAAATGCTCGTGGGCAAGTTACTAGAATCCCTGAGACAAGCCGATGTTGCAGGGAGGAGGTCGCCATGAACCAGTCGAAGCCGTTGCGGGAAGCGCTCCGGTCCGCGTTGCGAGCCGAGAAGAATGCCATGGATTTTTACCGGGCGGCGGCGGAGCAGCTGACCGACCCCGAAGCCGCCGTCCTTTTCGCCGGCCTGGCCCGGGAAGAACGCCAGCATGCCTATTCTTTTTACACCCTTGACCGGGATGGCGATTTTCCTCCCTTCGAGGAGTTGCTCGATGCTCCCCCCGATACGTCCGGTCCCTGGTGGCATGCGCTGAGGAAACTTGAGGCGGAAAATTTCACGGCCAAAGCGGCCCTGCGCCTGGCGATCGAGGAAGAGCGGCGTCTGGAAGCGGAACTGCGGGCGGCGGCCGAAGAGATCGCCGAGCCCCGCGCCCGTTCCATCTACCTCGCCAACGCCAACTCCACCCATTGCCATTGCCGCGGTCTGGAACAGCTCTATGCCGAGCGTTACGGAGTCTGAACGCATGTTGAAATATTTCCTTATCCTTCTCGCCCTGCTTTTGGCTCTGGCCATCTGGTACCGTGCCGCTGCCGCCGCCGAGGGGCCGACCCTCCTCTTCGATGAGGGGCACGGGCAGCCCTTCGTCGCCGGCGGCACCGGGCCGCTGGACCTGTCGGAAATGGCCGGGATTCTGCGCGGCCAAGGCCTTGTCCCCCGCAGCCACGTTGGCCCCTTCGACGATGCCGCTCTCGCCGAGGTTTCGGCGCTGATCGTTTCCGGCCCCTTCGTCCCTTTCGGCGACGGCGAGATTGCCGTGTTGCGTCGCTTCGTCGAACAGGGCGGTGCCCTGGTGGTCATGCTGCACGTCGGTCCGCCCCTGGCCGGGCTGCTGCACGCCTTGGGCGTCGATTTCTCCAACGGTGTTATCCGCGAAACGGTGGGGGATGAACCCCTCAATTTTCGCGTGTCCCGGCTGGAAAACCATCCCCTTTTTGAGGGGCTGGAGAGCTTCAGCCTCTACGGCGGCTGGGCGCTGGCCAACTTCGACGAAAATTCACGGATCATCGCCCGCACCGGCCCCCGGGCCTGGATCGATCTCAACGGCGACCGCGAACTTTCGGCCGGCGATGCCGTGCAGTCCTTCGGCGTGGTCGTGTCCGGCGAGTTGGGGCGGGGACGGTTCCTGGTCTTCGGCGACGACGGCCTCTTCCAAAACCGTTTTCTCGATGAGGAAAACCGCCGCTTGGCGGCCAATCTCGGGCGTTGGCTGGTCGCCGGTCGCCCCTAGCCGCAGTTGA